>JBGCFX010000237.1:0-4963 GCA_045110395.1 Polaribacter sp. | reverse complement strand
GGAAACGCAACTGCAGCAGATTGTGCAGATTATACAATTTCGTTGTTTTCAGATTTGACTAAAAAAGTAACCCTGCAAAACCTATTTCACGATGGTGGATTCTCAAATATGGGCGTAAGTGATGCAGTTATGGAAAAGTTTAAGTAATAATCATCTAAGCACAGTAGAAAGGTTTGAAGCTATTTCCAGCTTTTCATTATATCTTTTTTTGAGAAAAACAAAAAAAGGATGCCATTTCAATCTGGGCTAAACTTGTTTGCAAACTTTTAGAAAACAGAGAAGTTGAAAGTTTTTTTAACTAAGAACTTTCAACTTTTTTATTTCTTACATTTGAACCATCAACTAATAACTAAAAACCATCAACTTAGATTTCTCCATAATAATCCCAGTTTACAATCGTCCACAAGAAATAGACGAGTTGTTAGAAAGTCTTACAAAACAAGATTTCTCTGATAATTTTGAAGTTCTAATTATAGAAGATGGTTCAGAAAATACTGCCAAACAAATTGTAGAAAAATATCAATCTAAATTAGATTTAAAATATTTTTTTAAAGAAAATAGTGGAGCAGGAGCAAGCCGTAATTTCGGAATGGAAAAAGCCTCAGGAAATTATTTTATCATTTTAGATTCAGATGTAATTGTTCCCAATCAATATTTAAAAGAAGTACAAAAAGCTTTAGAAAACAATTTTACAGATGCTTTTGGTGGCCCAGATGCAGCACATTCAAGTTTTACGCCTTTACAAAAAGCCATTAATTATTCTATGACGTCTGTTTTAACAACTGGTGGAATTCGTGGTAAAAAGAAATCGGTTGGCAAATTTCAACCAAGAAGTTTCAATTTGGGTTTGTCTAAAAAAGCGTTTGAGAAAACACAAGGTTTTTCAAAAATGAAAAACGGAGAAGATATCGATTTAACATTTAGACTTTGGGAAAACGGGTTTGAAACTCAACTCATAGAAAAAGCATTTGTATATCATAAACGTAGAAGTACAATACAACAGTTTTTTAAGCAAACTTTTGGCTTTGGTACTGCAAGACCTATTTTAAATAAAAAGTACCCAGAAACTGCAAAATTAACCTATTGGTTTCCTAGTTTGTTTATTATTGGATTAGATATAAGTATCATTTTAGCAATTTTTGGTTTTAACCAATTGTTGTATTTCTACGGATTTTATTTCTTGCTAATTTTTATAGACTCACTTTTGCAAAATAAAAACTTGTATGTTGCTTTTTTGAGTATGATTACTTCTTTAACTCAATTTTTAGGATATGGTTTAGGGTTTTTAGAATCGAAGTTTTTTAAGAAGATTCGCTAACGTGTTTGTGTATGATCTCGTTACATGATGCAAACTACTAGCCTAGTAAACAGATTTTTGCCAGAGAAAATTTCGAAATAATTTTCCAAATAAGCACTCCTTATAATTGTCTTGTTTTCAGGAAACATTAATATGTAACCCTTTTGTATAAATGAGAAAAAGTCTTTTTTTCCTGTTTCAATTCTAATACTATCATTCTTTTTTGGCTCATATTTTTCAAAAATATTTTGAGAAATAGACTTATTACAACAACTTGTAATTAGAGTAACTAATGATATTAGTTTAAAAGTATTGCTCATTTTTTCTGTTTTAATTTAAATGTAGATATTGATAATGTTAAATTTTACTCGTTAATAGTTTTTTATCATCTCCAATAACTCCTTCTAATTATGATTGAATTCAGGTAATGTTTTACTTTTTTTATATAAACTAAAACTTCTGTTGTATTTTATTATAATATTTCTTTGATTATATTTTTTATAGAATGAAGATTATTATTCCTATGGTTTGTTAAAACAATAGCAGTAATATTTTTAATGTTATTTCTATAAATTATAGATTCATAATTCCCACTAGATCCATGATGCGTATGCTCAGTAATCTTACCGTTTTTAAACTCAACTTGCCCTAAAGCAGATTCCATATTCTCTATGTTTAAATAACTCGTTTTACCAATAAATAGAATAGAGCTTTCGTTAATTATTTTATATGAATGTAATTTTTCCATTAGTTTAAATAAATCTTCAGTTGTAGTAGAAAATAAAAAGCCAGAAGACTTTATTGTAAATGGAGGATTATCTTCTACATATTCATTATTGAAAGAAATTGCCATTCTGTTATTATCCTCATATGGAAAGGACTTGTTGAACTTGCTGTTTTTTAATTTTAATGGTTTTAAAATATTTTGATAAACATATTCAGTAAAACTTTTATGTGAAATACTTTCAACAATTCTACTAAGTAAAAAAGGAGAATAGTTTGTGTATAAATAATTATTTCCTGGATTAAACTTTAATTCTTTAAGTTCAACAATATCATTCATTAAGACCTCATTATTAATTTCTTTGTGCTTCATCCAATTAACTTTAGGCAAGCCACTAGTATACTGAATTAAATTTTTAATTGAAATTGTCTTTGACCATTTTGGTAAGTTAAGAACATATTTTGAGATTGGATCATCAAGTTTTAAGAGCCCTTTTTCTTTCAATTGCATTACTGCTATAGCAGGAATCTCTTTATAAATAGAACCAATGTTAAATCTATCTAATGAATTTAATGAGTATTTTTTATTTCCACTTGAAAAGCCGAATTCTTTTTTATAAATAATTTCATCATTTTTAGCTACTAAAACATTTCCGTTAAATTTCCCATTTTTATTTAAAGAAATAAATATGGAATCTAATTTAGTTTCTATTTCAGCTTGTTTTGAAGCTGTTTTTTTTTCTATAGTTTTACAGCTCATAATAGCTATTGATAAAAGAATAAGTATATAGTTTTTGGTGTAAGTTTTCATGTTTTATTTATTTAAATCGTGCCTTATTTAGCCTGTTTATATAATCTAAGTAATATTATTTAATTAAAATTTTTATTAATTTTTAGGTTATTTCGTTATTTTGGTTTTTAAATTTTCTTTGACATTAGCGAGCCACTCAGATCTTAAAATACTTAAAAATATTGCATCTATTCTATTTCCATAATTATCAAGACAATAGTTTCTGAAAATACCTTCTATTTTACAACCAATACTTTTCATAGCATTAATACTTCTTATGTTTAGTTTACTTGCTCCAAATCCAACTCGTTCAAGTTCAATTTTCTCAAATGCAAATTCTAGCAACAGATATTTACAGTTTTTATTTGTTCCATTTCCTTGGTGTTCCTTTCCATACCAAGTATATCCTAAATCAGCTGTGTTATTTATTTCGTTAAAAGAATAAAACCGAGTAGATCCTACGTATTTATTATTTCTTTTATCAAATACTATAAAAGGATATTCATTTTCTTCTTCTCGTTGTTTAATAGCATTTGAAATGTATTTTTTTAAATTTTCAAAGCCATTTGCTCCGCCTGAATTATATCTCCACAATTCAGGTTCGTTAATTGAATACTCTAGTAAATCATCAAAATGAGAAGTTTTTAGAGGGCTTAACCTAACAGTTTCGTTTTCTAATATGTATTCTTTTTTAAACCTAATTTTCATTTTAAATTTTGGTGTTTTGATTTCTATTTTTAATATTCAAACTGATTACTCCAATTGATTTGTGTTTGATTGTCAATTGATCGTATTTCTTATAACTTTGATTTTCATACATTAATTTAATCGCAAAAAGTAAATAGGAAACCCAACTGATGATTCTTTTTTGATAATTACAAACCCTAATTTTTGATATAATTTTACGTTTAGAACAGATGTTGTATCAATTATTATAGGCAGTTGATTATTCTTAAATTTATTTTTAACTTCTATCATTAATCGGGCGGCTGTACCATTTCCTTTGCTTTCTTTTTTTACTCCCATAATCATAGGCCTAATATGTTTTTCTCTTGGATAATTTTTATTTGCAATTCGTTGTCGTTTTAAAACTCCGAAAACACGCTCAAAACCAATACATTTAACCACTAATTTAATATCTAGTAATATTGTCTTTAATGTAATTTTTTCTTTTTCTGGATACTTAAGTAGAATACAGGATTTATTGTTTTCAGATATATAGACTTCTCCAAAGTAAATAGCTCTTTCAAATAAATACTCCATTAATATCTGCATCCGTTCAATTCTTTTTTTGTCTTGTTTTACAACAAGGTTTATAGAATTTTTTTCTTTTAATGGTAAAAATGCAGAAACTAATATCTCTGAAACTAATTTCTTATCTATTATGCTTGCTTTTCTCAAATTACTTTAAATCAATTTAAATAAAATTTGTTATGCAATTTTAACTTTAAATTACAGTATGTAAAAAAAGGAAGTTTATTTTATAAATTCCTAAAACATAATGCAAACTGCTCTATAATTATTCAAACAGCTTTCTGTTTCTATTCTTTTAAACTATTTTTACTAAATATGAAAAGAGTTTTATTTCTAGTTTTTGTTTGCCTAATTGTTTCTTGTAATAAAAATAATGAAAAGGCTAATTATTATGAAAACTATTTCTCAGCCTCTGAAACTCGTTTTAAAATTGGAGATAAAGATGAATGGAGATTAAAAAGTTTTGATGATAGTAATTGGGAGTTAAAGTGGAGTTCTCCTATCAAAGAAAATATCTTTTATGCACGTAAGACTATTACTTTAAAAAAAGAAAACAATCAAATTAATCCTATTGAGATTACTATTGGTTCTTTTGGTGTTTATGAAGTTTATTGGGATGGTGTTTTGATTGGAAAAAATGGTAACCCAGGAAAAGAAACAAAAAATAGTAAAGAAGGTTCTAGTTTAAGATATTTCATAATTCCTAATTCTTTAGCAACAAAAGGTAAACATTCTTTAGCCCTTCGTTCCTCACAATTTTATCAAAACAGCAGTCAAAGAGATGTCATTGTTTATGTTGAGGCTTATCAAGCTAATATAAAAGAACAATTATCTACAGCTTTATACATCAATATTTTAGCAGGTGTTTTTTTAATTACTGCTATATATTTTTTTTTCCT
>JBGCFX010000236.1:0-5009 GCA_045110395.1 Polaribacter sp. | reverse complement strand
ATGTGGAAAACAGACCCAAGTGGAAAAATGAAAGATCGGTTCTTTTTTAAAGGATACAGAAGTGGACACATGATGTATTTAAGAAATGAAGATTTACAAAAAGCAAATGATGATTTAAGAACATTTATCAGCGGAAGTTTATCGAATGGAAAACCTGCAAAATATTAAATAAATGCAATTTAAAAACCCTGAAATATTTTACTTTTTAGCATTCTTAATTATCCCAATTTTGGTGCATTTATTTCAATTGCAAAAGTTTGTAAAAATACCATTTACAAATGTTGCTTTTTTGAAGAAATTAGTACAACAAACAAGAAAGAGTTCTCGCATTAAAAAATGGCTGATTTTAGCAAATAGACTCCTCTTACTTTTAGCGATACTTTTTGCCTTCTCTCAACCTTATTTCAGTAATAAAAAAGCAGATAAAAAATTACATAATTTTATATATTTAGACAATTCTTTAAGTACAAATTCTAAAGGAGAAAGAGGTGATTTATTAAAAATTACAGCTCAAGAAATTATAGAAAATACTTCAGACAATCATTTGTATTCTTTACAAACAAATTCTAATTTTTACGCAAATATTACAAAGTTAGAACTTAAAAACATTCTTCTAAATCTAGAAAATACATCAGATAAATTAGATTTATCGACAATTTTTCTAAAAATAAACAAGGACAGATTAAACAAAACAAAAACTTTAAGTAAAAATATATTAATATCTGATTTTCAGAATATATATAAAAATAAGTTTACAAATGTAACACCTGCTTTTTCTGCAATAAAATTAAATCAAACAGTTAAAAGTAATATTTCTATAGATAGTGTTTTTATCAATACTACAAATTCAGGAAACTCTAAAGTAAATGTGGTTGTTAAAAATCAAGGTGTTGCTAAAAAGAATGTTCCAATTTCAATTTTTAACAGGAATCAATTAATTAGCAAACAGTCCTTCTCTATCGAAAAAAACTCACAAAAAAACATAGAATTCAATATTCAAAATACATCAAATTTTACAGGAAAAATAAATATAACTTTTAGCGATACTTTTAGTTTTGACAATAGTTTTTATTTCACTTTAAAAAACAGTAAAAAAATAGCTGTTTTAGGAATTGGAAATAACTTAGATTTTCTATCTAAAATTTACAATAAAGAAGAATTTAATTTTACAAATTCGTCGCTTTTAAACGTTAATTATAGCAGCATAGATAAGCAAGATTTAATCATCATTTCAGAACTTAAAAACATACCTGAAATACTTTCTAAAAAATTAGTTTCATTTTCTAAAAACGGTGGAAATTTAGTTGTAATTCCGAATGATAATTCTGAATTGGTTTCTTACAATACTTTTTTAAATCAACTAAGTATTGGCAATTTTAAACCAAAAATAAAAGACACCCTTAAAATAACTTCTATAAATTATAGCCATCCATTATTTACGAATGTTTTTTCTAAAAAAGTAAAAAATTTCCAATATCCAGAAATATATAGCTACTTCCCTACTTCATCAAGAAATGGTAGTACTATTTTATCTTTCGAAAACAACCAAGCTTTTATTCAACAAATACAAAAAAAACAAAGTAGTGTTTACTTGGTATCTAGTGCATTGAATAGAAATAACAGCAATTTTATAAATTCGCCTATTATTGTCCCTATTTTTTACAATTTTGGAAAATTAAGTTTTAAACACGCAAAACTTTATTATAGAATACAGCAGGAAAATAAAATTGATGTGAATGTTACCATCAAAAAAGACGAAGTATTAGCACTTTCTAAAGACGAAACTAATTTTATTCCTTTGCAGCAAACGTATCAAAACAAAGTTACTATAAACACAAAAGAACAGCCTAAAAAATCAGGTATTTATCATATTTTAGTTAAAAACGATACTTTAGAATCTGTTGCCTTTAATTACTTAAAAGAAGAAAGTAATCTAAATTTCTTGGATATGAATGCGCTTAAAAAAGTCAATCAAAATATAGAAATTTCTAATTCTGTTGCAGACACTTTTACATCAATAAACAAAAAAAATGAAGTTCAGTGGCTTTGGAAATGGTTTTTAGCAGTTGCAATTGTATCTTTGCTTTTAGAAATTTGTATTCTAAAATTCTATAAACCATGATTACGCTTATAAAATCGGCAACGATTATAGACACTTCAAGCCCTTATCATCAGCAAAAAAAAGACATTTTAATTCGAGAAGGTATTATTGAAAAAATCGAAAATTCGATTCCTTTAAAAAAAGAATATCAACTTGTAGAAAAAGATAATTTACACGTTTCTTTAGGTTGGTTTGACACAAGTGTTTCTCTGGGAGAACCAGGTTTTGAAGAAAGAGAAACCATAAAAAAAGGATTAGAAGTTGCTGCAAAAAGTGGGTTTACTGCTATTGCTATAAATGCAAACACAAATCCTGTTATCGATAATAAATCTGCTGTAGAATTCTTGATAAATAAAGCAAATGGTTTTGCCGCAAATTTACATCCTATTGCTGCTTTAACGCAATCTAGCAAAGGAATTGAAATGGCAGAATTGTATGACATGCAACAATCTGGAGCGATTGCTTTTGGCGATTATAACAAACCAATTGTAAACGATAATTTAATGAAAATTGCTCTTTTATACGCTCAAAATTTCGATGGTTTGGTATTGAGTTTCCCAAAAAACGAGTCAATTGCTGGAGAAGGAATTGCAAATGAAGGTATAAACAGCACAAAACTAGGTTTGAAAGGAAATCCTGCTTTAGCAGAACATATTCAAATTGCTAGAGATTTATTTTTGCTAGAATATACAGGAGGCAAATTGCATATCCCAACCATTTCTACAGCAAAATCTGTAGATATAATTAAAGAAGCAAAAAAGAAAGGTTTGCAAGTAACTTGTAGTGTAACTGCACATCATTTAACCCTAACAGATACTGAGTTACAAGGTTTTGATAGTAATTTTAAAGTGAATCCACCTCTTAGAACTTCTGCAGATACAAAAGCACTTTTAAAAGGAATAAAATCAGGAACTGTAGACATTATTACTTCAGATCACAATCCTATTGATATAGAAAACAAAAAAGTTGAGTTTAGTGAAGCTAAAAGTGGTACAATTGGACTCGAAAGTTTTTTTGGAACCATAAACTCTGTTTTAAATTTAGAAGATTTTATTGATAACATAACTACAAAGCCAAGAAAAATCTTCGGATTAGAAAACAACAACATTAAAGAAGGTAACAAAGCAGAAATCACCCTTTTTGAACCCATTACAAAATCTATTTTTACGAAAGAAGATATTTTATCAACCTCTAAAAATAGTGCTTTCATCAATAAAAAAATGAAAGGAAAAGTATATGGCATTTTTGCAAATAATCAACTGATATTAAACAACTAAAATTTTGAAAAACTTCAATTTAAAAGACAGCAAAAACATTGCTACCATTAGTTATTTAACAATAATTGGCTTAGTTATAGCTTACATACTTAATAAAGAAAAAAATAATTATTTTGTAAGTTTTCATATTAGACAAAGTATTGGTTTGCATCTATTATTTTTTATAAATAAATGGATTATTTACGGCTATTTTGGTTCTACTGCTGGTAATATTGGTAAAATAGGTGTTATTGTACTTTTTGTACTTGGGGCAGTTGCAGCTTTGCAAGAAGAACTAAAACTAGTGCCACTTTTTGGTGAGAAATTTCAAGAATGGTTCAAAAATATTTAAAATTGATATGAGTGATTTACATTATTTGGTAAGACAACCAAAAACCGAAATTAAAAACCCACCTTTATTAATTTTACTACATGGTTATGGTAGTAATGAACAAGATTTATTTTCTTTTGCAGAAGAATTGCCAAACGATTTTTTAATTATTAGTGCACAAGCACCTAATTCTATGGGTTTTGGTTCTTATGCTTGGTATGCAATTAACTTTGATGATGTAAATGGTAAGTTTTCTGATTTAAAACAAGCCAAAGAATCTATAGATAAAATTGCTGTTTTTATTGATGAAATTAAAACTAAATTCAACACGAATCCTGATAAAACTTTTCTTTTAGGTTTTAGTCAAGGTGCAATTTTAAGCTATTCACTTAGTTTTTTCTACCCTAATAAAGTACAAAATGTAATTGCATTAAGTGGTTATGTAAATAATGATTTATTGCCAGAAACCATTTCTAAAGAAATTAAAACAGATTATTATGCTTCTCATGGAACTGTAGATCAAGTTTTACCTGTAGATTGGGCAAGAAAAAGCAAACCTTTCTTAGATAATTTAGGTTTAAATTGTGAATACTCTGAATATCCTGTTGGTCATGGAGTGGCTCCTCAAAACTTTTACAGTTTTAAAACTTGGATTGAAGAAAGATTGTAAGTTTTACAAACATTTTCGTTCGAGAAAAACACAAAATAAAGTATCTTAGTCACCTCATAAATTCATTTTTATGAGGTTTCTTTTTAAGATAAATTCATAGACAAAAAATGCAAATCCTTCAATATATAATTCAACAAACACAGATTTCAGAAAAATCTGTAACAAATACCATTTCATTATTAAATGAAGATGCTACAATCCCTTTTATAAGTAGATATAGAAAGGAAATGACTGGTAATTTAGATGAAGTTCAAATTGGTAAAATTGTAAAGTTTAAAGAAGTTTTTGAAACTTTAGAAAAACGTAAAAAAGCAATTTTAAAAGCATTAGAAGAGCAAAATGTTTTAACAACAGAATTAGAACAAAAAGTAAACTTATCAAAAGATATAATTGCTTTAGAAGATTTGTATTTGCCTTTTAAGAAAAAGCGAAAAACAAAAGCAGAAACTGCACGTTTGCAAGGTTTAGAACCGTTAGCAAAAATGATTATGAGCCAACGTGTAAATGACTTGGAATATACTGCTTCAAAATATATTAAAAATGAAGTTGAAACGCTTGAAGAAGCTTTAGAAGGCGCACGTTTTATAATTGCAGAATGGATTAATGAAAGAACAGATATTAGAAATAATATAAGAAGAGAATTAGAACGAT
>JBGCFX010000235.1:0-2844 GCA_045110395.1 Polaribacter sp. | reverse complement strand
AAAGGTTTTTTGTTTTCATCTACAACTTTTCCAGAAAGTGTGAATTGTTGGGCGTTTACAAGTATACTTGCAAACAAGAATAAAAAAATAGATATTTTTTTCATTTTAAAAAAATTTAAAACGAATAAAAAGAGGTAATTATTCTTGTAATTAATAGTGAATAATTAGTTAGTCATTTTACAATGACTTGTATTAAAATCCCTAAACAGCATTACCTGTTCCAGGTTCATTGGGTATGATCTCAGCCTTTTTTAGTATTCAGTCATCAGTTTACAGTTGCAGTTTAACTGCCTACTGAATACTAAAAAACTGCCAACTAAAATTAGCACCCCTTTATGAGAACGATGCAAAATTAAGTCGGATTTTTGAATTAGGAAACAACAAAATCATTTTTTTGCAGATAGCAAACAAATTAATTCTTTTCTTTCATTAATTCGTAGCCTTGGTTAATTCCTTTTTCGATTGCAGGAACACCTTTTTGCATCCAAACTGGTTTTGGAGCTCCTTTTAAATAAAAATCGAAAAATTGTGCCATTCTAATATTAAAATCTTTTCGATTTTGCATTTTTAACGGCCAATGAGGTTCTCCATTATAATTTAAAAACCAAGAAGGTTTTCCTAATCTTCTTAAAGCCGTAAAAAATTCTATTCCTTGATACCATGGTACATGTCCATCTGCATCATTATGCATAATTAATAAAGGTGTATTAATTTTATCAATATTAAAAATAGGTGAGTTTTCTAAATAACGAGTTGGATATTCCCAAGGAGTTCCTCCAATTCTACTTTGAGTATGCTCATATTGAAATTGTCTGCTAAGACCAGTCCACCATCGAATTCCTCCATAAGCACTAATCATATTTACAACAGGAGCACCAGATTCTACAGCTTTAAAAATATCTGTCTTTGTAACTAAATAAGCTACTTGATAACCACCCCAACTATGACCTTGTGCTCCAATATTATCTTTGTCTATAAATCCTTTTTCTATCAAAGAAGTAATTCCAGGAATTACACAATTATAAGCACTTTCTCCAGGGTAACCTTCTCTGTAATGAACATCTGGGTTAAAAATAACATAACCTCTACTTGTATAAAAACTATAATTTATACTCGATCTTCCTGGAGATGGTAATCTGTGTCTATGCAATCCATCAGAACTCTTTTCATAGAAATTAACAAGCATTGGGTATTTCTTGTTTGGATCAAAATTTTCTGGTTTTACTAACATTCCTGTTAATTTCTTGCCATCTAAAGAAGTCCAATTTACCAATTCATTGGTTCCCCAATTGTATTCTTTTTGTTGAGGATTTGCATCACTAATTATTGTGGTCTTTTTAAAATTTACATCAGAATAACGAATATTAGGAAATTCTATAAAAGATTCTTTTGTAAAAATAATAGCATCATCTAAAGCTGCTTTTTGAATTCTTGCAAAACTAAAATTACCTTCTATCAATTGTTTCCCTTTTTTATTTTTTGGGTTGTATTGATAATATCCAGACGCTTTTGTTTTTTCATTAAAAGTAGAAAACATCCACTTATTCTTAGTATTTAAAAATTGTTCCTCTCTATCTAATTTAACATATCTATAAACAACGTTATTCTCTCTTCCTTTTGTAATTCTTGAACTTTTTCCTGTTTCAGGATTGAATTCCCAAACATCATATCTGTCATACAAAATTAAAGATTCGTCATTTTTTGTCCAACCAGCAGTTCCATAAGCACTTGGTGTAGAAGGAGCATCATGTAATTCGTTATAAAAGGTTTTGTTTGCAGTTAATTCTTTATAAGCAGAAGTGACAATTTTGTAGGTAAACCAAGTTTTCTTAACGTTATTGTATCCAAAAACATAAGAACCATTTGGACTTATTCTTGTATTTCTAGAGGAAATTTTTGTTAATATGTTTTTTCTTTCACCTGTATTTACGTTTACGAGTGCAATATCTCTTAATCGCAAAGCATCCCACTGACTCTCTAATTCGTAAGGAGTAGGATTGTCTACCAAAGCGTAATCTGCATTACCTTCGCTACCTAATCTTGCATTTGGATAAGTTTTGTCTGCTATCTGAATGGTGTTTTTATCATTAAGATGAATTACAGTTTGATACGATTTCTTCTGGTCGTTTTTCACTTGTAATTCTTGTACAGTATACAAACGAGGTTCGTTGTAAGTCCAAACTTCTACATTTACAATTTCTTCGCTAATTAAGGTGGTGTCTTTTACAATTTTTAGAGTTGCCAAACCAAAGAACAATTTAGATTCGTCTTTAGAAAAACTGATTCTTCCATCTGAAGAAACCATATATCCTTTAGGAGTAGAATTGTTATCTTTAAGTCTAGTTGCTACCTCAGAACTTGCTTGCCAATGATATAATTCATTAGGTCTTTGTTGTACTTTAGTAGTATCATTATCAACTACAAAAGCCAAATTTTTACCAGTTTCGCTAAAATTTAATTGATAGTATTTTGCTTTTTTACTGCTATAAATTTCAATGATTTTGCTTTTTTCTAAATCATAAACACGTACATTATTCTTATCTTCTTTTGAGTTTCCTGTACTTGTAAATGCTAAGTATTTTCCTTTTTCTGCAAATGTATAATTGGTTACAAATTTAAAAGTATCCTGTTTTTTTGTGGCTAAATTTCTTAACACTAAATGATATCCATTTTCTTTGCCTACTTTTTTTCCTTTCTTTTTTGTTGTTTTTTTTGTTGCTAAAGAATCCTTCTTTTTTGTGCTTTTTTTCTTTGAGTTTACCTCAAATTGATATGCAACATAACCACTCCATTTTAAAGGTATTTTATATGATTTTATATTGCTAATTTTTATAAGAGATTTGG
>JBGCFX010000234.1:0-8513 GCA_045110395.1 Polaribacter sp. | reverse complement strand
TTTTGTAAACTTCATAATCGTAAAATTGTATTTAAAGTTGAAATATACATATTTTTGATTGATGCAAAAATCAATCACTTTTAAAAATGCAAAAATCTCTTTTTCTGACGTAGGAAAAGGAACTGCTGTTGTTCTTATTCATGGGTTTTTAGAGAATTCTACTATGTGGAAAAACATCACACCAGAACTTTCTAAGAGAAATAGAATTATTACTGTTGATTTATTAGGTCATGGAAAAACAGATTGTTTAGGTTATGTGCATTCTATGGAAATTTTTGCAGAAACTATTGAAGCTGTTTTAAAACATTTACGAATTAGGAAATCGATTTTAATTGGCCATTCTTTAGGTGGCTATGTTGCTTTGGCTTTTGCCAAACTTTTTACTAAAAATGTAAAAGGTTTGTGTTTGTTAAACTCCACTTTTGAACAAGATGATAAAGAACGTAAACAACTTCGAAAACGAGCCAATAAAATGGCGCAAACCAATTACCAAAACTTGGTAAGAATGTCTTTTATAAATTTATTTAGCAAAGAAAGTAGTACCTTTTTTAAAAAAGAAATTGAATTGGCAATTAAAGAAGCATTGCAAACTTCTGTACAAGGTTATATTGCAGCAAATGAGGGGATGATTCTTCGAAAAAATTATAAAGATTTTTTTACGAATGCTACATTTAAAAAAGCAATAATTCTTGGTGAAAAAGATTGGATTATTAATGCTGAAGAAATGATTTCTTATGCCGAAAAAAATGGAATAAATTATACTTTACTTTCTCAAGGACATATGAGTCATATTGAGAATGGAGAAGAGATTATTTATGCTCTAAAGACATTTGTTAAGAATTGTTAATGATTATTTAACTCAACTAACATTAACTTTTTATTATCTTTAAAAGTTGTTAAAAGAGAGTTTATGAAATTTAGAAAAATTACCCAACTTATTATTTTCATTTCTATCTTATTCGTTTTTAATGGTTGTTTTTTTACCGATTTAAAGAAAGATGAGACAATTGTTTATGAAGGAAAAATATTTGAAGCTTTTGATAAATCTAAACCAATAGATAGTGTTTTTATTCAAGGTTGCAGTCAAAAAGTACTTGTGCTTTTTAGTGGGGCAGAATGTGATAATGAGACATTTACTAATAAAGATGGATCTTTTTTTATTACTGTAGAAGCTAATGGTTTTGAAAGTAGGGGTTTCAGGTATCGTAAAGAAGGTTACAGAAATATAGACTCTTGTATTACGCTTCCAAATGGTAAATTAGAGTGTTACCTAGTGGCATTACCTACTTATTTTAAATTAGTTGGTAATGGGTCAAGCAGAAACGAATTTTCTTACGATAAAGCAATAATTAGCTTTAAGACTCAAACTAAAGACACAGTTGTTAATTATTTTGCAAAATCATTTACAAATTCTAATAATGGAACTTCCTTTTATTGGTCTTTAGATATTAACTCAACAAAACCAACTTCAGATAATTCATCATTATATACACTTGTATCAGATAATTCTGAGGTAACAATTAAAGCAGACTATTTAAAGAATAATAATTTATTAAAAACTGAATTTGATACTTTGTTTTGTAAAAAAGGTGTTGGTAATGGTTATAGAATTTTAAAAAGATAATATTTTTATTTATCTAATGAGTTCCAACCTTGAGCTTTTAACTCAATTTCTTGATTTGCTCTAGTAACCAATTGCAAACCTTGGTTTTCTTAGGTAATATGCCCAATAATTGAAAAATTTGGTTGTTTTAATCTTTTTAAAAATAAAGGTTTTGGTAATGATGATGATGAGCAAAGAAGGAGTAATTAGTCTTTGTTTTATTTTGATAAGAATTAAACGAAATTCGTTACTCTCTTTATATTTCTTAGAGAAATATTATAATTATTTTAACAATTTAAAAGTTTGTTTATATACATTCAAACTTATAATTCTTACCTTTAAAGTAGATTTGTTTTTTAAACTTAACTAATGATTTTTGAGAGTACTTTAGACTTTATTTTACTATTTGGTATCAGTATTGGTTTGTTCATTTCTACCACATTACTTTTTGTGAAAAAACAAAATAACAAAGCCAATAAAATTCTTGCTTTTGTATTGATTTTGTCTGTGATGATGCTTTTAGGTCGTCTGTTTTTCTTAAGATATTACAAAGATATTTTGTTGTTTAGAATTGGCACAATTGTAGATGGAACTGTTTTTATTTTTGGTCCTTTAGTTTTAATGTTTTTCAAAACACTATTATTTAAGGATGATAAAAACAAAAAACTTATCTTTTGGTATTTTATTCCAGCTTTAACTTATCTATGCTTTGCTATTTATACTTTTAGTTTAGACAACAAAATATTTTACACAAAAGTAACCACAGGTCAGTTTAATAAATTTTTCTTTATTGTAGAATTATTAGGCATTTTAACCAATAGTTTTTTTGTTTATAAAAGCTTTATAATCATCAAAAAATATAAACAAATTGCAGTAAAACAAATTTCTTTTAATCAAAATATAATTCGATTTTCAAACTACTTTATTGGTGTTTATACTTTCATTCTTTTATCTTGGATTGTCAGTTTTATCAATACCTATTTTCTAAAATCGTATTCTAAAGTTATCAATTATGATGTGGTTTGGATTTCAATTCCAGTTCTAATTTATATTATCGGATTTTACGTGTTAACGCAACCAGAAATTTTTAAAGTAAAGCCAAAATCAGCAACTAAAAAAAATACTGCAAACAGGCTTTCAGAAGAAAAAATAGCACAATTAAAAATTGATATAGCAACCCTTTTAAAAGAAGAAAAATTATACCATAAAAGCGATTTATCTTTACCAGATTTAGCAAAAGAATTAGAGGTTTCTAACAACGATTTGTCTTGGTTTATCAATACAATTTGCAAAACAAATTTCTATGAATTTATTAATACTTACAGAATAGAAGAATTTATAGAACGTGTAAAAAATGGCGATTATCAAAAACACACAATCGCTGCAGTTTCAATGGATGTTGGCTTTAATTCTAAATCTACTTTTTACAAAGCCTTTAAATTAATTACCAATACAACACCTGTTGCTTACATCAATAAACTAAATTTAAAAGGATAATATGTTCAGTTTTATACAAACGAACTGTTGCTAAAAATCTTATTTATACTTTGTCTGTTTTAACTAAATAAATCGATTTTAAGATGGTAACTGTTTTTCAAAAATTAGCTTTTTTATGTTCTTTGAGTTTAATACTATTTTTTACATTTAATGCAAACGCTCAAAAAGTAGAAACTTTAATCCCAAATTTCGCTGCAAACGGATTTTTAAATGTAGATAAAGAAGGAAATTTATACGCATCAGAATATGGTGTTTTCACAAAAACTGGTGGAAGTGGAACAAGAATTTACAAAATATCACCTGAAGGAAAATTATTAGACTCAATTACCAATCTTTCTGGTCCAATAGGAACCGTAAAAGACAAAAAAGGAAACCTGTACATCAACAATGATAATAACACAAAACGTAGTATTATTTTAAAGGTTGATAAAAAAGGAAATCAAACCAAATTTGCAGAAGTAAAAGGTTGGCCAATTGGATTGAAAAGCGATAAAAATGGAATTATTTATTTAACAAATTACAATTCCCCAGAAATTTATACAATTGATAAAAAAGGAAAAGTTAGCGTTTTTGTAAAAGATGATGAGCTTATAGGAACAGCAGGAATCGATTTTGATTCGAAAGGAAATTTAATTGTAGCAAATTTTGCAACTGCAAAAATATTCTCAATAAGCCCAAAAGGAAAAATCAGTAAAATAGCTGAATTAAAAGATATTGTAGTTCAAGGTTGGGGAATTGGACATTTAACTGTGCTTGATGATACTATTTATGCAACAGGAATTGCAGTAAGTAAAGTGTTTAAAATTTCTTTAGATGGAAAAGTAGAAGTATTTGCAGGAAATGGAAAACCACAGACAAAAGATGGTTTATTAAAAGAAGCGTCATTTAATTACCCAAATGGAATTACAAGTGATAAAAAGAACAAAATTCTCTACATTTCAGAGTATGGAGCAAAAGGAGGCATTCGAAAAATTCAGTTATAGTTAAAATGAACTCTAAGAAAAAGTATATTGATACTATAATTATACTCAACGCGTTTAAATACCAAAGATTAAATGTTAATAAAATTTACTAACTTAAAATGAAATTACATTCTTATAAAAACCTTGTCTTTTCTGCTATAATTATTCTAGTCTGTTTTCAAATTAACGCACAGAAAAGCAATTGTAATTATTTCAATTTACCAAAACCAAGTTTAATTCCACAGACTTTTAATCCTAAAATATTAGATTTAAAGGGAAGTTTTAAATTTAACGTTGAAATAAAAACTTGTAATGAAATTTATTTTACAACAATTAAAGGGCAAGAAAATATTTATTTTTCAAAAAAGGAAAAAAACAAATGGAGTGAACCAAAAATCACTTCTTTTTCTAGCACAAAGTATAGTGATGCAGACCCATTTTTAACCAAAAATGGAAATAGTATCTACTTTATTTCAAAAAGACCCACCCATAAAAATGACAAAAACCTAGATTGGAATATTTGGGTTGCCAATCGTATAAATGATAAATGGTCAGAACCAAAACCACTTCCAAATCCTATTAATTTAGATGATTCTAACGAATATTTCTTTTCCATTTCAGATAAAGGAAATGTTTTTTTCTCATCCAACAGAAAAGGTGGCAATGGTTCTTTCGATATTTATACTGCTAAAATTATAGGTGAAAATAAGTTTTCAGAAGCAAAAAATGTAGGAAAACCTATAAGTACAGAAAAATACGAATTTGATCCTTACATTTCTCCTGATGAAAGTGTCATTATTTTTTCAATAAATGAAAAGGGAAATAGTAGTCTGTATTTTAGTAAAAAAGACCACAATAACAATTGGACAGAACCTAAAAATTTAGGGGACCAAATTAATCTTACAAGGCAGGATTTTGCACCATCACTTTCTGCAGGTGGAAAATTCCTGTTTTATTCAAATAATGGAAAATTGAAGTGGGTAAGTTCAAATATATTATACAAATAATAACAGAATTAAACATTTAAAGACAAATTTTAGCAAGTATTATAAAGACGCAAGTAAAAAAAGATACCTTGCCTAAGGTTTTTATAAAAATTAGGAGCCGTTCATTTATCTAATGGGTTAAATAATTATGGGTATTATGATTAGAGAACTATCTAACTTTAACCAAACCAAAACGACTTCATTAAAATGTAATCCTGGTTTTTACAGAGGACAAAACAACGAAATTATAGACGATTTAAAAAGTAACAATCCATTAAAACTAATTTTAGAAAAAGCAAATCAAAATGAGTGGACTCTTTTTAGCAACAATAAGCTTCTTGACTATTGTTATCAAAATAAAATTAAATTAAATTCGAAATTAAAAACCGAATTAAAAAGGTTTGATTATATTCTAATTCCGCCAATAGTTAACGAAATGAAAATGAATTTTAAAAAATAGTAACTGGTGAAAATCGTAATTAATTCAAACAAAAAACAAAGGTTATCGTTTTAATGGAGATAGAAACCCACATTCTTGGTCTATTGTTAATGTTGATAAATTAATATTTTGGATTTTAGAATAGGTTAAAATAATCATTAAGTATATTTGATGTAATGAATTATGAATCAATCATCCCTTTTTTAGCCGTTATTATTGTAGTACTTTTTCTGTTTTTTTCTGTTTTTCTATTAACAGTTAAAACAGAAAAAAAATTAAGCAATACTTTATTAGCTTCCTTTTTAATAGTTGTTGCTTTAGATATTAGCGCATTTTTCTATACAAAATTAATCCAGTTACCTTTAGCAATAGAAATGCTTCGAATTCAAATTTCTAACTTTAAAGATCCGCTACTTTTTCTATATATTTTATCAGTTATTTATTCAAACTTCAAGTTAAAAAAAATACATTTTGTGCATCTTTTACCTTGGGTAATATCTATTCTTGTATTAGCTCCTAATTTTTTTTTGGTTGATGAAAATTTAAAACGTCAGTTTTTAGAAAATTTTGATAGTACAACTGAAGTTATGTCTTTAAGGTTTTTTGGACGACTAATTTCATTGGCTTATTTTGTTGCGCCAATCTACTATGTAATAAGATATCGTAAATTATTATTAGAAAATTATACAGACAAAAACGCTTTTAAAAACTATAATTGGCTGAAGCAATTATTAATTCTAATTTCTATTGGTCAGATTCTTACCATTATTAAAAATATTTCTCGTCAATCTTACACTATAGAAACAACAAATATGCTGAGAATAATTACGCTAACTTTTGGTGTTTTTCTTATTTTTTGGTTGGTGTTTAAAGCATTAAATTCTCCAAAATTATTTAGAGGAATTGATGTGAACTTAATTGCATCTAAAGATATTGTATTAGATAACAATTTAAATACAAAAACGCATCAACAAATAGCATTGTTAAAAAAGTTTATGAGTGAAGAAAAACCTTTTTTAAATCCTTCTTTAACAATTAGAGGTTTAGCTTTAGATCTAAAAATTTCTATGAGAGAATTGTCTGTTTTAATCAATCAAAATTTAAACCAACATTTCTTTGATTTTGTAAACGAATATCGGATAGAAGCAGCAAAATCAATTCTTAAAAATCCTGCTAAAAAAGAATTTACAGTACTTGAGATTTTATATGAAGTTGGTTTTAATTCAAAATCATCCTTTAATACTGCCTTTAAAAAGCATACAGGTTTAACACCTACTCAGTTTAGAAAAACAGCTTAAAATCAAACACTTAACATAAAGTCGAACGTTTGTAAAAAATAGTCGAACTCATTTCTAAGACAGAAAAGCGTTCGACTTTGTGTTTTCGGTCGCACAAAATAGTTTACTGTTGCACATTTGTATCATCAAAAAAATAAAAACGATGAAAACAAATTTAAAAAGTACTCTATTTACAATTGTCTTATTATTATCAGGAGTTTTATCAGCACAAACTATAAGAGGAAAAGTAGCCGATAATTTAGATGTTATTCCTTTTGCAAATGTGATATTAAAAAATAATACTAATAAAATAATTGCAGGAACAACTACAACAGATGAAGGAACTTTTGAGTTAAAAACACCTAAAGGAAGTTATATTTTAGAAATTAGTTTTTTAGGATACGAAACTTTATCAAAAACAATTTTAGTTGATAAAAACATCGATTTGGGCACTTTAATTTTAAAAGAAAATGCACAAGCTTTAGATGAAATTGTGGTTAAAACTGAAAAAAGAGTTATTGAAAGAAAAATAGACAGGCTCGTTTTTAATGTTGAAAAAAGTATTGCTGCAATTGGTGGAAATGGATTGGATGTTTTACGAATTACTCCTGGAGTGCAACTGCAAAATAATACGTTATCTATTTTAGGAAAAGGGGCAACTCAAGTAATGATTAATGGAAGATTATCGCCTTTAGCAGGTGAAGAATTAGTGAGTTTTCTAAGTGGATTTTCTGCAAGTGATATTGTAAAAGTAGAAGTAATTACAAACCCGCCAGCAAAATACGATGCTGCAGGAAATGGAGGATTAATCAATATTATTTTAAAGAAAGGTGTTCAAAATTCTTGGAGAAATTCAACTACTTTATCTTACAATCAAAACAGATATAATTTTACCACGTTAAACAATAATTTTTTCTACAATAAAGATAAAGTTTCTTTATCAGCAAGCATTAATGCAACAAAAGGTGCTTTAGAAAATTTAGAAGGTTTGGCTATAAAATACCCAACTAATTTTTGGGAAATAGACGTGGTTGGTAAAATGAAGAGAGACCAATTTTCAGGTCGTTTTTTAATAGATTACGCTGTTTCAGACAATACTACTTTTGGCGTGCAATATTTAGGAAACCAAACCAACCCAGATATTAATTCTATGACAACTTCAACCATTTTTGATAGCAATAGTAATTTGGAAAGAAGTTTACAAAATAAAGGAGATAATTCTAGAGATAATACCAACCATTCTGTGAATTTTCATTTAATTACAAAACTAGATTCTTTAGGTAGAAATATTTCTTTTGATGCAGATTATTTTACATTTAATTCAGATAATACGTTAGATTTTGCAACAGAACAGTTTAATAATAATGGCTTTTCACAGGGTTTTAGTTCTGCTGCATTAAATGTTGCCAACCAAAAAATAGATAATTTTAGTGGTCAAATAGATGTAGATTATCCTATAGAAAAAGTAAATCTTTCTTATGGTATTAAGGCTAGTTTTACAAATTCTATGAGCGATGTTTTGTATTACGATACTCTTTCTGGAAATGAGGTTTTAGACCCAAGCAGATCTAATGCTTTTGAATATACAGAAAATGTTTTGGCTGCTTATTTTTCTGGAAACACAAAATTAAATGATAAATTAACAATGCAATTTGGCTTGCGTTTTGAAGACACTAAAACCACTGGTGTAAATGCAGAAATAAATCAAGAGAACAAAAACGATTATAGCAAATTATTCCCAAGTTTGTA
>JBGCFX010000233.1:0-3690 GCA_045110395.1 Polaribacter sp. | reverse complement strand
TCTGCCTCACACAAAGTCATTAAAGAGTTGATATCATCACCAGCATCAAAAACTAGACGTCTTACAGCAGAATCTGTAACATTACTTGCTAAAACAATAGGTCTTGAACTTAATAATATCATTTTCTGAACAAATTTCATTTTGTTGTTCAAGGGCATTTTAAGACGTTTAAATAATTTATAAACCATTTTAGACCCCACAAATTCGTGTGCGTGAAAGGTCCAACCTACTTTTTTACTAAATTTTTTAGTAGGTGCTTTACCAATATCATGCAATAAAGCTGACCATCTTAACCATACATCATCAGTATTTTCTGCAATATTGTCTACCACTTCTAAAGTATGATAAAAATTATCTTTATGTTTCTGACCTTCTACATCTTCTACTCCTTTTAAAGCTGTAATTTCTGGAAGAATTTGCTGTAATAAACCCGTTTTTTCTAATAACAAAAATCCTATAGATGGTTTTGGTGATGCTAAAATTTTATGCAATTCATCTACAATTCTTTCACGTGTAATAATTTTTAATCTGTATGCATTTCTTTTGATAGCATCTAAAGATTTTGCATCAATATTAAAATTTAATTGCGTTGTAAAACGTATGGCACGCATCATTCTTAGAGGATCGTCAGAATATGTAATATCTGGGTTTAGAGGTGTTTTAATCACCTTTTTTTCTAAGTCTTCAATTCCGTTAAAAGGATCTAATAATTCACCAAAATTAGTTTCATTTAAACTTAAAGCCAAAGCATTTATGGTTAAGTCTCGTCTATTTTGATCGTCCTGTAAAGTACCTTCTGTAACTTCTGGGTTTCTGCTTTTTTCTGAATATGATTCTTTTCTTGCGCCAACAAACTCAACTTCTATATCTTTAAAACGTAACATTGCTGTACCATACGTTTTAAAAACTTGCACTTTTGGTTTGTTTGGTAATAAATTTGCAACCTTTAGAGCCAAATCTATTCCACTACCAATTGCAACCACATCTACATCTTTTGCTGTACCTCTTTTTAAGAAAAAATCGCGCACAAAACCACCAATTACATAACTATCTATCTCTAATTCTTTAGAGGCTTGAGAAATTATGCTAAATATTTCTGATGAAAGTGCTTCTGTATATTTCATATTTTTTAAAAGTGCAGCAAATTTATTGTTTTCTATTCTTTTATCATCAAATTGATAAAAGAAAATTGTGAGAACATTCGTACTTTTGTGAAACAACCTATAAATTTAGCTTTTCTACTTACATGATAATTGTTAGAATTCTTGGCGGACTTGGCAACCAAATGTTTCAATATGCATATGCAAAAAGCCTGTCTTTAAAAGGGTATGATGTACAATTAGATATTTCTAAATTTAAAACCTACACTTTACATGGTGGTTATCAGTTAGATAAATTTAAAATCGATTTAAAAATTGCTAACCCTTTTTCTGTTTTTTTAGGTAAAATTGGATTAAAAAAATCAATAAAAGAAAAAAGTTTGGTTTTTGACTCGAAATTCAAATCGTTAAAAGGTAACGAATATGTAAAAGGATATTTTCAAACAGAAAAATATTTTAAAGAAATTAGAACTGTTTTGCTAAGTGAGTTTATCATTAATAAAAAATTATCTGAAGATTGTATTTTAATTTCTGAGCAAATTTTAACAGCAAAAAATAGTTGCTCTCTACATATTAGAAGAGGCGATTATATTTCTGACGAAAAAGCAAATAAAGTACATGGAACTTGCGATTTAGATTATTATAAAAGAGGAATTGAACACATTAACAAAACTTATAATAATGTTACATTTTTTGTGTTTTCTGATGACGTTTTATGGACTAAAAATAACTTACCCGTAGAAAATGCTGTATATGTTGATATAAAATCGATACCTCATGAAGATATGTATTTAATGAGTTTGTGTAGCCATAATATAACTGCCAACAGTAGTTTTTCTTGGTGGGGAGCTTGGTTAAACAAAAATGAAAATAAAACTGTAATTGCACCAAAAAAATGGTTTGTAGATAAAGAAAATGAAGTGGCTTGCCAAAATTGGATTCTATTATGATGTCTTATAAATTTTATTATATCAATTTAGATAAAAGTACTGAAAGACGTGATTTTATGGAAAATCAATTTAAAAAATTGAAGATTCCTGTTACAAGAATTTCTGCAGTTTATGGCAAAGAATTAGACCAAACCGTTTTAAAAAAAGAAAAAAGTAAACACAAAATCTTAGCACATTTTCCTTACCCAAATGATGGCGAAATTGGGATTTGTTTAACGCATTTTAAATTATGGGAGTTTTTATCGAATCAACCAGAAGATTTTTCGATTATTTTAGAAGATGATGCAGAAATTCATAAAGATTTTTTTAAAGATTTAGACTCTCTTTTATCACAAATAACTACAAATGATTTTTTAGATATTTCTGGAAAAAAAGGTTTTTACTCATTAGAAAAAAATGAGTTAATCAATAAGTTTTTAATGCCACCAGTTTTAATGATTGGTCAAATAATTGGCAAAAATGCAGCTAAAAAATTGTCTGATAATTTATCTGATTACTATGCTCCTATTGATGTAATGAAACAAGATGTCTACAAGCATAAAGTGCCATTATTTTCTACCAACAAACAATATGTGGTTAGTATTGATAAAAAAATGGGCGGAAGTACTATTCAGCAAAATAATATGATTGTTTGGAAAAAATCGATTAGAGAAATCATTCGTCCTTTTTGGCAAATTCTTGCTTTGTTTACCTATAAATTGAACAGATGTGTAAAAAACTATTTTTTCTACAAATCTTTAGAGTAAGAAAATTATTTTACGTTTCTATTTAAAAGCCAGAGTTTTATATATCTTACATAAACACCATATGCTTGTGCTTTTGCAAAAATATATCCAGGGAAACCATCTAAAAAACCCAATCTAATAAAATAGTGGATAAAAAAACGTGCAGGTGGTTTTATTAAAATGTGAAATAGATTTACTTTTTTTCCAGCTTCAAAATATTGTTTTCCTCTTAAAGCTCCATAATGATTCATTTTAGAAATATAATGATCATAGTTTTTGTAAGAATAATGCTCAATTTTATGTTTAAAAAAACCTAAATTACCTTCAGTAATTATTGTTTCATGTACAACACCTTTATACTTACAATGTTCTTTTAAAAATAAACGAACTACTTTATCTCTTTGACAACCTCCATAATTAATGTTTTTACCAGCAAAATAAAAACTTCTTCTAACAAAAAAACCTACTTTATCTTTTGGGTTTTTAACAGCTTCTAAAATTTCTTTTTTTACTTCTGGAGTTACTCTTTCATCTGCATCTAAAATATAAATCCAAGGATTTTTAGCTTTATTTATGGCAAAGTTTTTTTGAGAAGAAAAATCATCAAACTTTCGCTTGATGATTTTTACACTATGTTTTTCAGCTAATGCTAAAGTTTTATCTGTACTGTAAGAATCTATGACAATAATTTCATCAGCAAAACTAACAGACTTGATAGCCTCTTCTATATGAGTTTCTTCATTAAGTGTAGGAATTATTGCAGTAATCTTTGTCATAGCTTTTCTACTCTTAAACTGCTACATCATACTCACGTAATGCATCATTTAAAGACGTTTTTTTGTTGGTACTTTCTTTTCTTTTTCCAATAATTAATGCACAAGGTACATTATACTCTCCTGCAGCAAATTTTTTGGT
>JBGCFX010000232.1:0-11924 GCA_045110395.1 Polaribacter sp. | reverse complement strand
TCTAAAACAACTCTTTATTACTAATATCTAAATAGTTACGCTTAACAAAATCGAGAATTGTTTCTAAAATTTCTCCCATATTTTGGCATTCTTTAAATTTTACATCTCCAACATATTGTATTAAATGCTTTTTTAAAAGTGAAATATTATCTGGATAAGAAATAGTGTCGTTTTTCATACATTTTATTAAACGAGCAGTTCTTTTAGGAGAAGTAATAATCCTTTTTGCCATAAAAGAACGTTCTTCTACTTTATATTGTTGAATTGAACTATTTTGTAATTTTTTACCAACCATTTCTACCATTTTAAAATTCTCTTTCATAAACTGTAAGTTGTACACTTTTAAGTTTCCTTCAAAAGATTGTTGGTCGAAATCTATGGCTCTAATTTTATAAATAATTTTATCGAAATCGTGTGTTGGTATAATTACATAATTGTAAGAACGCATATCACCCAATAAACGAACTAAACAACGTTCTTTAAATTTTACAAATTCTTTGGCTATTTGAGATTTTTCTGATGATGAACATTTTGGCAAAAAGTCTTTAATAAAATCGTCTCCTGGAATACCTGCAATATGTTCTTCTATTAAAGTGTTTTTATAGACTAAAAAATTCATAGTATGTGGAGACAGAATATGCTCTAACTCTAAGCCATAAATACGGGAAGCGTCTGCTTTTTTTACATAAAAATAAGTGTAATTATCATTTAAAATATTTCTAATTTTTATGCGAAAAGGTTTAGAATTACCAAACGTACAATAATCTATTGCATCTACATTTAAAAACGGAATAGTATCTTCATTACCATCTGAATGCAATAATGTGTATATTTTTTTTAAACTTAAATCAATGTCAATTCTATCGAATTCAGAGTAATAAGTTCGGATCCAAAGTGTGTCTTCATCGTTTTTATCGTAAACAGTTATAGAACCTTGAAAGCGCAATAAATCGTCATAAAAAATAGAGATTTTTATATTTCTATTGTAGTTTTTTAAATACTTGTCTAACATTTCATTTACAGGAAATGTTGGTTTCTTTTTAGACATCAATTTTTTTTCTATCGCCATCTTTTCTCTTGATTTCTTCAAAAATAAGGATAAATAAAGAATTTATTGAAACCAATGTATTCTAAATTAACTCAAACAACTTTCCTGGTAAAGGTTTTGTTACTCCTTTCATTTCCATTTGCAATAAAATTGATGATAATTGAAAAATAGGAATATTACATTCTAATGAAATGATGTCTAATACTTGTTGCCCTTTATCGTGCAACAAATCATAGATTTTTTGTTCGTTTTCATTTAGCTCTATAAACAACTGTTTTTGAATTGTTTTTGGCTTCTCTTGAATATCCCAATTAAGCATTTTAACAATATCTGATGCAGAATTTAGTAAATGTGCTTTGTTATTTTTAATTAAATTATTGCACCCTCTACTATACAAATCTGTAGTTCTACCAGGAACTGCAAAAACATCTTTATTATAAGAGTTTGCAATATCTGCAGTAACTAAAGAACCTCCTTTTTCTGCAGATTCTATAATAATTGTGGCTTTAGAAATGCCTGCAACAATTCTATTTCTTTTTAAAAAATTTTCTCTTAAAGGTTGTTCATCACTCCAAAATTCGGTTAAAAAACCACCATTTTCATTGAGTTGATTAATATATTTTTTGTGAACTTTTGGGTAAATTTGTTCAAAACCATGTGCTAAAACTGCAATGGTTTGTAACTTATTTTCTACAGCAGCTTTGTGTGCACAAATATCTACACCATAAGCAAAACCACTAACAATTATTGGGTTGTGTTCAGCCAATTCTTCCATCAATTTATTGATAAAATCACGACCATAAGAACTCATATTTCTTGTACCAACAATTGAAATTATTTTATTGTTAGACAAATCTAAATTCCCGTCTTTGAATAATAATATTGGAGAATCTATGCATTGTTGCAAATTTTCTGGATAATCATCATCTAAAAAATAGGAATACGAAATTTTATTTTCTTGAATGTATTTTAATTCTTGCGCAGCAAACTCTATATTTTTTTTATCAAAAAGATGTTTTAAAATGTGAGCGCCAATTCCGTTTATTTTTGATAAGATTGCAGCTTTTTCTTTAAAAACCTGTTCTACATCACCCACATTTACTATGAGTTTTTTGGCTAAAATATCGCCAATGGCTTTGCATTTTTGTAATCTTAAAACAGCAAGTAACTTTTCTTCTTTCATCTTATAGCAATTGGCTACAAGATACATAAAGTAGAATGAATTTTTCTTGAAAAGCTACCTACTGAAACCATTATCGTTTTGATACATGCCTTTTTGTGAGGGAAATAAAGAAATAATTGAGTTATTTTTATCTAACAATAATTTTTTTATGTGTTGTTTTATTTTCTATATCTGTAATTTTTAATAAATACATTCCTTTGGCTAACTCTTTTAAAGAAATTATTTCGTTAGATGAGTTCAAAATATTTTGTCCTTTTAAATTATAGACGCCTACATTTTTAATTTGAATTCCTTTTATATTGATGATATCTGTTGCTGGATTAGGGTAAACATCAACTTCTGATAAAGAATTATCTTCAACACTTGCTGTTCCTGATAATTGTAAGTTAACAATCCAATAGTCTCCTTCTTGTATTGAATTTTCGGTTTTATCACCAGAAATATTAGAACCAGAATTACCAGCTAAAACATAATCATTATTAGCACCCTTAATTATTTTTAAGAGATCATCATCATCTCCTCCTCCAATAGTTTTTTGCCAATTAATTGTTTTAGATTCTGAAATGCTTAACACCCAAAAATCATAAAATCCTTTTGAATCTTCTGTTTTTTCTCCTGAAGTATTAGAATTAGAACGCATTCCTAAAATATAGTTATTATCACTATCCTGCACAGCAGACAATCCATAATCATAAGAAGTTCCACCAATAGTTTTATCCCAAGAAATATCTCCTCCGTTATCAAGTTTTACAATCCAAACATCAGATATAGAGTAACCTCCTCTTCTTGTTTCTGTCTTATCTCCAGTTTTTCCAGAATCTGAACTTCCAATCACTAAAAAACCTCCTGTGTTAGATTGAATAATATCGTTACAAGTATCTGCAAGCGATCCACCTATTGTTTTTTGCCATTCAATATTACCAATGGTAGACAGTTTTAAAACCCAATAATCTCCATTTCCTCTATTTGGTTCTGTTTTATCTCCATCTGGACCAGAAGCTGAAGAACCAGAAAAAGATTGCCCTCCTAAAACGTAACCTCCATCTTGAGTTTGAAATATTTTTTTTACCCATCTATCCGTTTTAGAGCCTCCAATTGTTTTCTGCCATTCTACAGTTCCAGTAGAAGTTAATTTTACAATCCAATAATCTGAACCTCCTTTAGAGTTTGCAGTTTTATTTCCTGAAATATTAGAATTTGAATGTCCTCCTAAAATATAGCCTCCATCTGATGTTTGTGCGACTGAATGTAATTCTTCTGCTAAATCTCCTCCTAAAGTTTTTTGCCACTCTATAACACCAGATGCACTTAATTTTACAACCCAATAATCAGAGTTGTTTACTGAACTTGAAGAATTTTGTGTTTTATCTCCTGAAGCATTGGATAAAGAATATCCTCCCACAAAATATCCACCATCTGAAGTCTGAACCATTGAAGTAAAAATATCTATCCCTGAACCTCCAATTGTTTTTTGCCATTCTATGGTTCTGTCTGCTTTCAATTTTACAATCCAATAATCGCTATCGCCTCTTGAATTTTCTGTTTTATCTCCAGAAATGTTAGATTTAGAATCTCCTCCCAAAGCATAACCTCCATCAGAAGTAGCAATTACAGTAGACATATAATCTACTCCTGTGCCTCCAATTGTTTTGTCCCAATTTATTTGTGGTGTTTGCCCGAAATTGTTTATTGATGGCAATACAGCTATCAAAAGTAATAGTAATTTTGTTTTCATAATTTTAATGGTTTTCAGTAAAAGTATCTGAAAAATCCATTAAAATAAGGTTATTGGGACGAATGACATTTATTTGTGTACGAAATACAACTAGGTTTTCAAGTTACTTTTAAAGGTTCTAGAAACTGGTATTTCTATTTTATTTTCTAAAACTACAAAACCGCTATTTATCACTTTTATGTAATTTTTATTTACAATATATGAACGATGTATTTTTACAAAATTAGGTGGTAATTGTTCTAAAACATTTTTTAAATGATTTCTATCAATCATTTTTTTATCTAAATAATAAAACTCTACATAATTCCTATCTGATTTGACATACATTATATCCTCTAAATAAATTTTTTGTTTATTACTTAAAATGATGTTTTTCCTTTCAATTTTTTTAATGATTTCTTCCTTTTCTTCTTCAATAATCTTTGATTTTTTATCACTTTTTCTATAAGCTTTAAAGTAGTATAATACAAAGGCTAACAAAACAACAGAAAGTGCAATAATTGAAAATAAATTATTTTTAACAATTGCCATTGTTGATGTTAAATCCGCATTTTTATCTTGTAGGTTTTCGACTTCTTCTCTATATTTAATAATGTTTACAAAAGCTTCTTTTTGATTTGCTATAATTTGCTGAGTTATATTATTTGCATAGGTTTTGTATTGTAGACTTTTGTTTTTATCAATATCTATGTAATGATTAGAAAGTGCATCGTAACTAAAATACAGATAGTCTAAAAATTGAGTTGTATCTACTTTTTGTAAATTTTTCTCTAATTTATTAGCATAAAAAACTGCAGAATCTTTTTGAGCACTTTTAGTAAAATAGTCTACTAAATAATTATGCACATTTAAAGCTACAAAAGGTCTTTTAGTTTTGTAAGCAACTGGTTTAAATTTTAAGGTGTATGCTCTGTATGAGTTTAAATTATTAGTAGATTTTGCAATCTCACATAACTGCTCATATTTAGAAAAAACAATTCTTACAGAAGATGAATCACTTATCAATTTTAAGATTTCTTCCCCTTTTTTATAATTTGTTTCATGAATATAAAATTTAGCTAAATACAGTTGTGCAAAAGGTAAAATATCTAAAATTTGATGCGTTTCCATAAAAGTTGCAGCTTCTTTTGCTTTATTTATGAGTGAAAGAACATCTTCAGATTTTATGGGCCTTGGTATTAATTGATATGAAATATCTAGCTCAGTAATTTTTGCAGCAGCAATTTCTTGTTTATTATCACTCTTTTCTGCGAAATCAAGTTCTATTCTATTATAATTTAATGCTTTCCCTAATTCTTTTCTGTTTCTGTGTAACAAAGAAATTCTACCTGCTACTTCTGAAATAATTTCATATTTATTAGTTAGCTTAATTTTTTCGTAAATATTTTTAAACTGAAGTAAACCTTCTTCTGAAGATATTTTGCCTTGTCTTATATTGTAGTAAATTTCTCTAATCTTAAATTTTAGAAAATCGTTATTTAAGTTCGATATCTTTTTTTCTTTTACAAATTTTAACCCTTCACTAAAAAATTGATACACTGTAGTTGTATCTTGTTGTACAATTGCAGCATTTATTTTAGAGGTTATACTTCTAATATATAAAGTTGCTATTTTTGATTTATTTGCATAATATAGAGCAGAATCTGCAAATTTTTGTTGATAAATACTTTTTTTTAAGATCCCAGATTTTTCCGATAATTGGTTGTACAAAACACTTTTTACAGAATCATTGTTACTTTTTTGTAAAATGGCTAACTTTTCTTTAATAAAAACGTTTTCTTTACTATTTTGAGAGTATAATAATGTATTACAAACTAAAAAAAAGAGTAGTAAAGTAATTTTTAAAGAAAATCTCATTCAGCTAAATTAATGATTTTTAATTCTTTAAAAAAAATCTAAAAATTGTGAATAAATACTTTACAATTTCTTAATATCATCTTGCTATTTTTCTATTTTTGTTATAATGATAATAGCAAAATACATTAACGATTTATTGTACAGATACGATTGTGTAATTGTGCCTGATTTTGGTGGGTTTGTAACCAATAGAATTGGTTCTCAATTAGATAAAAATACACACACTTTTTATCCACCAACAAAACAAGTTGCTTTTAATAATCTTTTGCAACATAATGATGGTTTGTTGGCTAATTATATTGCTTCATCAGAAAACATTTCTTTCGAAAAGGCGACTACTGCTATCTCTTTGTCTGTTATTAAATGGAAAAATGAAATTCAAACTTCATCTATAAAAATAGATAATTTAGGTTTTTTATCATTAAACCAAGAAAAACAAATTGTTTTTGAGCCAAATACAACTGTTAATTATTTAACAGCATCTTTTGGTTTATCTTCTATAGAATCTTCTGCAATTTCTAGATATAAACAACAAGTAAAACCATTGGTTGCTGTTGCAAATAAAGAGAACAAAAAAGGCATTCCTGCTTTTATAAAGTACGCTGCAACTGCTGCTATCTTATTAACATTAAGTATTGCTGGTTACAATGGTTATCAAAATAACAAACAAAAAGAAATTTTAGCAAATCAAGAAAAAGCTTTAGAAAAGAAGATACAAACTGCCACTTTTGTTATTTCTAACCCTTTACCAACTATCAACTTAAATGTTGCTAAAGAACTACCAAAACCATATCATGTTGTAGCTGGTGCTTTTCAATTTCCTGAAAACGCAGCAAAAAAAGTAAAACAATTAAGAGCAAAAGGTTTTGATGCCAAAATTATTGGAGTTAATAAATGGGGATTAACTCAAGTTACTTTTAATAGTTATTCTGATAGAAATAAGGCCACTAATAGTTTGTATAAAATACAAGACACTGTTTCTAAAGATGCTTGGTTATTGATTAAGAAATTAAAATAATTTACTTTTCTTCTCATTTTTTTTACATCGCTTTTAAATAAGCAATTCTTATCTTTGCAAAAAAATATCTTTTGATGGAAGCAAAAACTCCTAAAGAGTCTTTAACAATACTTACAGATTTAGTTTTACCAGGCGAAACCAATTATTTAGACAACCTTTTTGGTGGCGAATTATTAGCAAGAATGGATAGAGCTTGTAGTATTGCAGCAAGAAGACATTCTAGAAGAATTGTGGTTACAGCTTCTGTAAATCATGTTGCTTTTAACAAAGCAATACCTGTTGGAAGTGTGGTTACTATTGAAGCAAAAGTTTCTCGTGCTTTTAAATCTTCTATGGAAATTTATGTAGATGTTTGGATTGAAGACAGACAATCTAGATCTAGAACTAAGGTAAATGAAGGTATTTATACTTTTGTAGCTGTAGATGAAACAGGAAGACCTGTTTTAATTCCGCAAATTGTACCAGAAACAGATTTAGAAAAAGAACGTTTTGATGGTGCCTTAAGACGTAAACAATTAAGTTTGGTTTTGGCAGGCAAATTAAAACCTGAAGAAGCTACTGCTTTAAAAGCGTTATTTAATTAACTCATCATGGATATAAACAATCATAAAATTATATTTTCTATTGCCATATTTATTATTGCATTTTTATTACGATGGTTAATTACCAATTCTTTAAAAAAAATTCAAACAAAATTTGGCTTTCAAAAAGCAAGAATTATAGTTACTAATAAAGTGATTACTATTCTTATTTATATTACTGTAATTGTTTTTGTTTCCTTTATTTGGGGTGTAGATGAGAAACAATTATTGGTATATGTTTCTTCTTTTTTAACCATTTTAGGAATCGCGTTTTTTGCTCAATGGTCTATTCTTTCTAATATTACTGCTGGTTTAATTCTGTTTATTAATTATCCTGTAAAAATTGGAGATACAATTACCATTTTAGAAAAAGACAATGATACAACAGGAGAAATTAGAGATATTGGTGCGTTTTTTATCACTTTAAAAACAAAAAAAGGAGAATTAATTACATTACCAAATGCTATTATTCTACAAAAGAATATTAAATACTCTCCACAACCTGAAGATTAATTTACCTTTTTAAAAGCCAAGAAGAAGGGTTTAACTTTACAGTATTTTTATAAAGAACAAATACTAATTTTGTTTTACCAGAAACTTTATCTGTGAAAATATGCCCAATATTTTGTGCTGTTTTTACGTTGTCTCCTTTTTTTACAAATACGTTATCTAAATTATTGTAGCTAGAGAGGTAATTACCATGTTTTATAATTACTGTTTTCCTACCTTGTACGCCTACTAAAACATTTAAAACTTTTCCATTAAAGATAGCTTCTGCATTGTTTCCTTTTTTAGTTACAAAATGTAAACCTGGGCTATTAATTGTTATTCCACCAATTGTGGGATGTTTTTGCACACCAAACCTTCTAACAATAATACTTTCTTTAACTGGCCAAGGTAATTTACCTTTATTTAGCTCAAATTTTACAGCTAAAGCTTTTGCTTCTGGGCTTAAAATAAACTCGTTCTTTTTAGTTTTTTTAGGCTTCGTTTTTAATTTTGCTTTGGCAATTCTATTGGCTTTGGCAATTTCATCTCTAATAAGTTTATCTATTCTTTGGGTAATTTTATTTTCTTCTTTAATCTTTTTTTGAAGCTCTCTTTTATATTTACTTTCTTTCTTTTTTATAGTAGATACTAATTTTTCTTTACGTTTTTTATCTGTTTCTATTTGCTCTTTTTGTTCTTTCTCATTTAAAATTAACGTGTCTTTTACTTGTTTTTGATACAGTAAAGAATCGTTAAATTTCTTAATGGTAGTTGTTTGAACAATAATTTCTTCGCCTTGTTTTTTTCTGAAAGAAGTATATTGTTTCATATACTCTAACCTTTTGTATGCTTGCTGAAAGTTTTTAGAAGACAACAAAAACATTGTTTTGCTTTGTTGCGATTTACTTTTGTATGATTTAAAAATCATAGCTGCATAATCTTTCTTTAAATTATCAAGATTTTTTTGCAGTGTTTTTAAACTCTTTTCATTTACAGCTATTTCTTTAGAAATCAGCTTACTTTCTGAGTTAATTGTTGTAATTAATTTATCTCTTACGTCTATTTTTTTATTTAAATCGCTTAAATCTTCTAGTGCATTTTTTTCTTTTTTCTTTTCTTTAAAAAGCAAATTATTAATTTCTCTAATCTCTTTTTTATACTTTAAACGCTTTGCTTCTAATTGTTTTCTAGTTTGCGAAAAACTTGATACAACAACAAAAAAAAGTAGTAAGAATGATATGAAAAACCGCTTTTGAAACACTATAATTTTATTTGTTTGTAACCATTTGGGATTTTAAAATCCGTATTAAAATCTGTATCAAATTCTATAGATTTTACAGTAAAATCAATATTTGTATACTTTTTGGCTTGTTTAGCTTTAATTTTAATTTCAGAAGGAAAAACAGCACCATCTACCAAACCGTAAGAAGGATACAAAATATCCAAATACTGTTTTTTTACAGGGTTTACTATAGATTGTTTGTCTAATTTAAAATGTGTTGGATTTACTGCAAAGAAAATATCAAACAAATCTGCTTGTTTTTCAGGTGCTAAAACATAGGAATTATCTTGAATTTTAATCGTGTTTTTTTGCTCTTTTACGTTTAACATAGATTGCCCCAATAATAAATTTTGAAGTTGATTAAAATTGATATCTGTACCTAGCAATTTCTTAAGCATTGCAAAATCTCCATCAAAATATTGTTTATTTAAAGGCGAATAAAAACGCACTTTATCTGGTGTAATCTTTGCTCTAAAAACATTAATAAACTTAGTTCCTTTTAACCAAATTACCTCGTCTTTTATCATTCTTAAGCTCACAGAAAAGCTTTGATTTAGTTTCCCATTATCAAAATTTGCTTTTAGTTTTGCACTTACTCTTTTTTTATCAAAATTTGCAGATATATGTTTTCTTGCTACTTTTTTAGCAGACATTTCTTTAGTAGTTTCACTTGTACTCATAATGTTTTTTTTAGCTTTACAAGAAGTAAAAACAACAGCAAAAACAAGAATATATTTTATAAACTTCATACTAACTTTTTAATTTTTTTGCTTTCTCTAAATACTTTTTTTCTTCTTTAGAGTTTCCTAAAGCTTTAGATGCCTTTGCCATTTCTTTATAGAAATCTACTTCCATTTCATCATCTATAACAAAATCGATACCATTCTTTAAACTTACTAACGCTTTTTTATAGCTTTTCTGATTATTTAAAGCTTTTCCGTTCATTAAATAAACAAAAGGTTGGGCTGGAAACAAAGAAATTCCTTCATTACTGTACTTTAAAAGCAGGTTTGTATCTGTTTTATACTTATTTAAAAGTTTTTCTAAAACTATGTATGTTTTATCTGTTTTAAATTGATTTTCTAAAGAAGTAGTATCTGTTTCTTCCGTCTTTTGATTATCGGGAATTCTAATTTTTCGTTTTTCTAAATTTGTTTTTACTCTTTTTAAACTCGCAGACAAACCATTTTCTTTCTCTAAAGTATTCATTAAAGAAAGTGCTTCGTTATAATTTCTATTTTGCAGGTAAATTCTTACCAAAAAAGAACGCTCTTTTGGGTTTTTCTGGATAATCTTTTGTTGCTCCTTTATAGCTTCATCAAAATCTTTATCTCTAATATAAATTTTGACAAGGTGCTTTAACATCCAGATATTTTCAGAGTCTTTTGCTAAAGCTCTATTAATATACTCTTTTGCTAGAAGCGTTTTATTTAAAAATAAGTAGTTTTTAGAAAATTCATAAAAAACAGCAACATCATTCAACAGTATTTGGTTGCAACTTTCTAAATTTTCTATGGCTCTTTGGTAATTGCCAATAGATTTTTCTGAAAGCGCTTTAAAAAAATACTGCTGAAAATCTAACTCTTTTTCTTCTGTTAAATCTTTTGTTGCAGGGATACTGTCTTGTGCATAAATACTAATAGAAAAAAGAGAAAAGAAAAAAGAGAAAAGAGCCAATCTTATATAATAAAATTGCTTCTCTTTTCTATTTTCTCTATTCTTGACTCTTATTTTCATTAAGTTAATTCTGTATAATCACCAATACTTACAGAGGTAAATTTACCATTGTATTTTGCGTGGCTACCTATCATAGCATTGTCTAAATTGGCATTTTTAATTTCTACATTATCTTGAATTAGAGAATTAACTATTGTTGAATCTGTAACTACACTATTTGCTCCAATAGAAACGTAAGGGCCAATTTTTGTGTTTTTTAGAACTACATTTTCGCCAACAAAACAAGGTTGAATTATTTCTGAATTCTCTAAAATCACATCTTTAGAAACCAAATTATTTCCTGCTTGTTGCTCAAAACCTAAAACTTGTTTATTAGTATCTACAGTTGGGTCTTTTTTACCACAATCCATCCAAGTATTTACAGTTCCTGGTAAAAATTTAGCACCTTGTTCTTTTAAAGATTCTAATACGTTGGTTAGTTGATATTCTCCACCTTCACGCAAATCATTATCAATTAAATATTTAATTTCTTCACGAACTTTATCACCATCTTTAAAATAATAAATTCCTATAATTGCTAAATCAGAAACAAAATCTTTTGGTTTTTCTACAAAATCTGTAATAAAACCATCATTTAATTTTACAACTCCAAACGCACTTGGGTCTGCTACTTTCTTCACCCAAATTGCACCATCTGCATTCGCATCTAATTTAAAATCTGCTTTAAATAAAGTATCTGCAAAAGCAATTACACAAGGTCCACTTAAAGATTCTTTAGCACAATAAATTGCGTGTGCTGTTCCCAAAGCTTCTTCTTGCACATACACAGAACCTTTTGCACCCAATTCTTCAGCAATTTTTATCAATTTTTCTCCTGTATTTGTTGGAAATCCTTTTGTTGTTGGCCCAATAATAAATGCGATTTCTTCTATTTTTTGATTAACAACAGAAGTAATATCTTCTACCAAACGTTGCACAATTGGTTTACCAGCTATTACAGTTAAAGGTTTTGGTACAGTTAAAGTATGAGGTCTTAAACGAGACCCAATTCCTG
>JBGCFX010000231.1:0-5489 GCA_045110395.1 Polaribacter sp. | reverse complement strand
GGTAGTAAATTTCTAAACTAATTCCATTCCAGATTTCTTTTTTCACTTCATATCTTGCTGAATTAAATGCATAGAAATTCAAGATTTTGCTATCCATTTTATAGTGGAAATATTTACGCCCCTCTTTTACCCATTCTTTTTTTTTTTTTTTTTGAGCTATTGCAATTTGATCTTCTGATGTTGAAACAGTTGCTTCAAAATCGATCCAATCTGAGTCTTTAGAAATATATGTGTTTCCTAACGCTGTAGAATCTGATGGATGTTTTTGTATATTATTTGGTGGTAAATCGTATTTTTTACGAGTTTGATTATCTCTTAATTCGCCTTGAGAAGTATAACCTAAATTAGGAAACATTTCGAAATTACTGATAAATGTTCCGTTTTCTCTTACAGAAGATTTTCTTTGAAACATTGTATTTTCATCACTTTTTATATTGATGGTTAACTGCAAAGAATCTCCAGGTTCTAGTTTTTTGTTGAGTTGATAAATATCAAAATTAAAAACGGTATCTTCTAAAACCAAGTTGTTTTCCTTATTAAATTCGAAAGTACTTTCTAAAGAATTGTGGTTTAAAAAAATACTATCTATAGCTTTATCAGTTTTATTAACCATTGTGTAAATGGCACTTGCTTTATAGGTTTGTTTCTTCGGATAAATATGCATATCCGTATTTACAGCAACAACTCTAGGCTGTTTGTAGTTTTCATATTTCTTATAGGTTTTCTCCCATTTTACAGCATCTAACTCTGCTTGTTTAGAAGATGAATTTTTAGAGTTTGATTTTGTGGCACTCCAAATCGTAAATCCTAAAGTTAAAAATGTAATTAGAAACCCAAAAAAAGCAATTTTTTGTGGTGTTTTAAAACGTTGTTTTGCAATGTAAATTCTTTCTGCAAAATTGTTAGGTAAACCTCTAACCCACATTAAAGCACTTAAAATCAATAAAATAGCTCCTCCTAAAACCCAATAGATTTTATACCATAAATATCTAGACAAAGCAGCCCCATAACCATTCATATCAGAATAACTAAAACCTGGTCCATCATTGTATTTAAAAACAGCTAATTCTATACCTATAAAATTTAATAATGGCATACAAGTAGCAATTATCAACAAAACAAAAAAGCCTAAATATTGGTTTTTAAACAAGGTTTGAATAAAAATTGCCATTAGTGCCCAAACTAAATAATTTAAAAATTTTAAGCCAAATAAATCTTTTATGTAATGCCCAATTTCATAATCATAATAGCCTTTGTAGGTTTGAAAAAGCATCCCAGAAATCATAATTACTGCCAGTAAAACCAGTTGCATTTTTAACAATGCTATTAATTTAGAGAATAAAAGCGTCCAATTAGGAACTGGTGTGCTGTCTAATAAATGACTCATTTTTGCAGTTCTTGCTCTTTGCACCAACAAACCAGCATATAAAAATGTACAAACATTTAAGACTAAGAGACTAAAAACATTTCCTCCACCCAACATTTGCCAAGTTACAGGATAGGTGTTTGTACCAAATATTTCACCTGAACTAAATAAGGTTCCTATCAACGCTAAAATGCCCACAATTAAAATACAAATAAATGGCAAACTTTTAAAAATGTATTTAAAATCGATCTTAGATAGCCTCCACATTGTTTTTAAATTCTGACCAAATGAGTAATTATGGGTTACTTTTGGTAAAGTAATTTTGGTAACTCCACTAAAATTTGTTTTGGTAATTCTTTTTCCTATAGATTTTTTAAAGGAAAGAATAATTGCATTCTGACTGAATTTAAAGTACTTATACACCAGCCCAAAAACAACTGCAGAAATTGCTAACCATAATAATCTGTTGTAAACAATAAATTCTTTAATAGGTATTTGTAATTCGTTTTGTTCTGAAACTGTCCAATATTGCGTGTAATAGTCTAATGCAGAAAATCCAAAAGGATCTAAAATTGCCAATAAGTTTTTTTGTTCAGGCTCAGAAAATATACTAGCAATTGCTCCTTGAAAAAATAACAATATAATTACAGTTATAAAACCTGCTCCCACATTTCTAGAAAAAGTAACCACAGCAAAAACAACTGCTCCAAAAAACAAAACGTTTGGTAAAACAAATACCAAATATGAATATAAATAGGTTATAAAATTAAAATCGCCAACAATATCTGGGTTTGTTCCTGGGAATCTATACCCAATAAACATTCCTAATACAATAACTAAAACAACTATCGAAACTACTAAAATTCCGCTAAAAAATTTCGCAAATAAATAATTGGCTTTCGTAAACGGATAAGAATACAAAATGGTATGCATTTCACTTTTAAAATCTCTATAAATAGAAACCCCAATAATAGATGGAAATAAAAAGAAAATAAAAATGGTAAAAAAATTGATAGAACCATTTACATTTATTGGCGAATTTACAATTCTAGAAGAACCTGTGGTTCCTGAAAGTCCATCAAATAAACCAGCAGTAGCTGCTGACAAAAAAAATGAGATTAATAAAAAAATAGCCATATAAATATAAAATGCAGGTTTGTTAAACCAGTATTTTAATTCTTGTTTAAATATTGTTGAAAACATTGTTTGAGTTTGAAGAATGAAGTTGGACGTTGGAAATAAACCTTAAATTTTTAATATTAAACTTTGAATTTTAAACCAAAATAGATTCATCTTGTTTTAAAGCGATAAAATATACATCATCTAATTGAGGTTTAGAAGCTACAAAATCATCAGAAGGTTTTAAGTCAGAAAATACTCTAATGTTTAAAGTATTATCTGGATTAAAGTTTCTAGATAAAACATTGTACAACTTCATATTTTCCTCTAAATCATCTTTCTCAATTATTTTTGTCCAGATTTTATTTTCAATTTCTTGAGTAGCTTTTTGAGGAGTTGTGTGTTTTAAAATTCTTCCTCCATTTAAAATTGCCATTTCATTGCACAATTCTTTTACATCTTCTACAATATGTGTTGAAAAAATTACGGTACAATTTGTACCCACTTCACGCAAAACATTTAAAAAACGATGTCTTTCTGCAGGATCTAAACCAGCAGTTGGTTCATCTACAATAATGAGTTTAGGATTGTTTAATAGTAATTGTGCAATTCCAAAACGCTGTTTCATCCCTCCAGAATAACCTGCCACATATTTGCGTCTTACATCATATAAATTAGTAATTTCTAAAACTTCTTTTACAATTTCATTTCTTTCGGTTTTGTTAGAAATCCCTTTTAAAGTTGCGAAATAATCTAACAAATCTTCTGCAGACATTTTAGGATAGACACCAAAAGACTGTGGCAAATAACCCAACATCTTTCTTAGTGACATATTGTCTTCTAAAACATTTATATCACCAAAAGTAATACTACCAGAATCAGGGCTTTGTAAGGTAGCAATTGTTCTCATTAAAGAAGATTTCCCTGCTCCATTTGGCCCTAACAAACCAAACATACCTTTGCCAATTTCTATACTTAAATTATCTATTGCTTTAACTCCGTTTTTATAGGTCTTGGTTAAGTTTTCTATTACTAACTTCATGCTGGTTTGGTTTTAAATTTTACTTTCTTGTAAGTATTAAAATAATAACTTTTGTTACACTCTTTTATGATTATTTTAATGCAAATCATAAAAAATCGTTTTATTTTTACAATTAACAAAGAAAACACAATTTTTATAAACTTATATACTATGGCAAAAAAATCGATATTAAATAAAAAATCGCTTACATTTTTAGAAAAATATTTAAACAATGCAGCTCCAACAGGTTATGAATGGGAAGGTCAAAAAATATGGATGGATTATTTAAAACCTTATGTAGATACTTTTATTACAGACACTTATGGTTCTGCTGTTGGTATTATAAATCCTGATGCAAAATACAAAGTTGTGATTGAAGGTCATGCAGATGAAATTTCTTGGTATGTAAATTATATTTCTGATAATGGCTTGATTTATGTGATTAGAAATGGTGGTTCAGATCATCAAATTGCACCAAGTAAAGTGGTCAATATTCATACTAAAAATGGTATAGTAAAAGGAGTTTTTGGCTGGCCAGCAATACATACTAGAAATAGAGCCAATGAAGAAGCACCAAAACCAGACAATATTTTTATTGATACTGGTTGTGCAACAAAGAAAGAAGTAGAAGATTTAGGCGTACATGTAGGTTGTGTAATTACATATCCTGATGAGTTTCATATTTTAAACGGAGATAAGTTTGTTTGTAGAGCTTTAGATAACAGAATGGGTGGTTTTATGATTGCTGAAGTGGCTCGTTTGTTAAAAGAAAATAAGAAAAAATTGCCTTTTGGCTTGTACATTACAAATGCAGTACAAGAAGAAATTGGTTTACGAGGTGCAGAAATGATCACACATACAATTCAACCAAATGTAGCAATAGTTACAGATGTTACACACGATACTACAACACCAATGATAGAGCCTAAAAAAGCTGGTTTGTTAGAAATTGGTAAAGGGCCAGTTGTGGCTTATGCACCTGCTGTTCAACAAAAATTACGTGATTTAATTACAGAAACAGCTGAAGCTAAAAAAATTCCTTTTCAACGTTCTGCACTTTCTAGAGCAACAGGAACAGATACAGATGCTTTTGCCTATAGTAATGGTGGTGTTGCTTCTGCACTAATTTCTTTGCCTTTAAGATATATGCATACCACAGTTGAAATGGTGCATAGAGAAGATGTTGAAAATGTGATTAAAATGATTTATGAAACACTGTTAAATATTAAAGATGGAGAAACTTTTTCTTATTTTGATTAAAATATTTTGACACGGATTTTACGGATTACACAAATTGTTATTTTTCATACGAATCCTGTCATTTCGAAATGAGCTTTTTTGGCGATTGAGAAATCTCTTAATCTGTAAATAGAATTATGAGATTTCTCCTATCGTCAGAAATGACAAACTGAATACAAAGACTATAAATGAAAACTCAAAAGTGCGTTGAATGTCAAAGTTTATATTATTCAGAAAAATCTGAAATGAATGAAATGTGTCCTCAATGTTCAAATCAAATTTATGGATATAAAAATTGCAATCATCAATTTAAAAATGAAAGATGCATTCTCTGTTTTTGGGATGGAAGTAAATCTAATTATACAAAAAAATGAAACTAACCAACCAAAAACACTTATTCAGTATTCCTGAAGATGTTATTTATCTTAATATTGCAAGCCAATCTCCTTCTTTTAAAGCAGTTGAACAAGCTGGAATTGAAGGTGTTTTAGAAAAAAGTCATCCTTATAAAATTACAGGAGATTCTTATTTTGAACCTGTTAAAGAAGTAAAAAAATTGTTTGCTAAACTAATTGAAGTCGATGATTATAACAGAATAGCCAACATTCCTTCTGCTTCTTATGGTTTGGCAACAGTTGCGAATAATATCACTTTAAATAAAGGTGATGAGATTCTTTTGGTTGAAAGTCAGTTTCCTAGCAATTATTATGTTTGGGAGAAATTAGCAGATAAATTTGATGCAAA
>JBGCFX010000230.1:0-9060 GCA_045110395.1 Polaribacter sp. | reverse complement strand
AACCTGTTCTTTAACCATTGGTATTAAAGTAAAAGTGGTGGTTTCTTCACGTCCATTATGTCCTCCAGCTTCAAAACCTTCACAAACAACAGCATCTACACCTGCAGTTTCTGCTTTTAAAGCGAATTTTACAGAACTTACCACATGCACAACTGTAATTCCTTTGTCTTTTAAAAATGATGTCCAGGTTTTAGGGTTTCCTGCAGAAGTAAAAACAATTTTCACATCTTCTTCTACTATAATATCCATAATTTCCTCAATATCAGGATATAACATTGGTACATTTACGCCAAAAGGTTTATCAGTAGCTTTTTTACATTTTTGAATATGTTCTCGCAAAACTTCTGGATACATAGAACCTGCACCAATTAAACCTAAACCACCTGCATTAGAAACTGCAGATGCCAATCTCCAACCAGAAACCCAAATCATTCCTCCTTGAATTATTGGGTATTTTATATTGAATAATTCTGTAATTTTATTTGTCATTATTGTTTTATAAGTTTCACTATTTTGTATTGATTTTCTTTAAAAATCTTCAACAAATAAATCCCTTTTTCTAAAATTGAAACATCAATACTTTTAGATTTTAAACTCTTCTTTTCAAAAACTTTCTTTCCCAAAACATTAAATATCTCAAGTTTTATTTCATTAACAGCAATGTCCTGTATATCTAATGTAAATGATCTTGTAATTGGGTTTGGGTAAATACTAAATTTAGAAAAAATATTTTCATCAACAGAAGTAGGGACTTGAGCATAATAAATTTCTTGAGCTAATTCAAAATTCGGAATTCCATAACCATATTGATCCAATGGGTTGTTATGTTTATCTGCAGAGCTAAAAAGCCCAATTTTTAAATAATTATTAAAATAACCTTTAGCATGATTTAAACCATTTTTTTTATCTGAACCCTTTATGAATTGTGGTATATGTTGATTTAAACATGCTATTAAACCTGCAATAATTGGTCCTGAAAAAGAAGTTCCATTAGATGTAGAAACTTGACCTGTAGAAAAATTTATAATACTTGCACTGGCTCCTTGTGCTAAAATTTCTGGTTTAATTCTATTATCTGCAGTTGGTCCAAAAGAACTAAATGCTGCAATATTACCAGAAGCATCAACAGCACCAACACTAATTACAGAAGGAGCATCTGCTGGTGCTCCCATATATTTCCAAGAGCTGTTACCACTATTTCCAACAGAATTTACCATTAATATACCTCTAGAAGCTGCTATTTCTGCACCTCTAGAAATAAAAGTGGTTTTACCATCCATATCTGCATAAGTATAACTGTACTTTGGATTGTCAAAAGTAGTATATCCCAAAGAAGTATTTACAACATCTACTCCTAAACTATCTGCTCTTTCTGCAGCTTCTACCCATAAAGTTTCTTCTAAAACAGTTTCAGATTCAGCAATTTCAGAGATAAATAAATAAAAACTGGCATCTGGAGCTGTCCCTACAAATTCATCTTCTAAATATCCTGCTATAGTTGATAAAACATGAGTACCATGATTGTGTCTTGTATAAAAATTTGTATTTCTATCTGCAAAATTATAGCCTCCTAAAATCTGATTATTATCTCTAATCCTTTTAAATGCGGTTAACGTATTTACATTCGGAAAACCTGCATCTATCACTGCAATAATTTGATCTTTTCCTGTTAACCCTTGTTGATGCAAAAAATCTCCTTTTAACATTTTAATTTGATTCTCTGCTTGACCATAATTAAAATCGATTTGTATTCTAGAAAATTTATTTAAATGATTAGGAGTGATTTGTTTCACACTCTTTTTACTACCAGAATTTAAAGATTTATTGGCAAATTCTATAGATTTTATGAAAGGGAAATTGGGTGGTAATCCATTTATTTGAGCAACTGTTCCTTGAATATGAACCGCATTTAACCATTTTGATTTTCCTAAAACTATAATATTTCCTTCATTTTTTAATTGATTGTAATAATCAACGTGAATTGGTACATCTAAAGAATCTAAACCAACCATTTGTTGATTTCTTCTATCTAAAGCACGTTGAGATAGCATTGTTAAAGGATTTGCTAAAAAGGTAGCTTGTTCTGGCTTATCTTTTAAAAACAGCCAAGCGTCTTCTATTTGCCCAAAAGAATAAAAAGTAATACTAAATAATAGGAGAAATAGTAATTTTTTCATCTGACTAAATTACTAATTTTAAATTTTATAAATGTTAAGAAATTACTCCAGATCCCAACAATTCTTCATTTTTGTACCAAGCCACAAACTGACCTTCTTGGATTGCAGATTGTTTATTTTCAAATTCTACATACAAACCAGTTTCAACTTTATATAATATTGCTTTTTCTAATGTTTGTCTGTATCTAATTCTTGCTTCAACTTGCATAGTTCCTCCAGGTTGTAATGCTAAATCTTCACGAACCCAATGCGTTTCTTCAGTAGAAACAAACAACACATTTCTATATAAACCCTGGTGATGTTTGCCTTCTCCAGTATAAATAATATTTTCACTTACATCAGTTTCTATAACGTACAAAGCTTCTTTTGTTCCACCAACATTCAATCCTTTTCTTTGTCCTTTTGTAAAATAATGTGCTCCTTGATGCTTACCTACTTCTTTTCCATCATTTTTTTTGTATGAGAATTTAGTAGCAAAATAGTTTAGTTCTGCTTCTTTATTCTCGAACTTTGGAGTTGATTTTGTGTACTGAGAAAAATCAGAAGGAATATTTACAATAACACCTTCTTTGGGTTGTAATTTTTGCTGTAAAAATTCTGGAAGTCTAACTTTACCAATAAAACACAAACCTTGTGAGTCTTTCTTTTCTGCTGTAATTAAGTCAGCTTTTTTTGCAATTTCTCTAACTTCTGGTTTTGTTAATTCGCCAATAGGAAACAAAGCTTTTACCAATTGTTCTTGAGATAATTGACATAAAAAATAAGATTGATCTTTATTATTGTCTTTTCCTGCTAATAATTTGTAAACGGGTTTTCCATCTATAATTTCTTCGCCTTTTCTACAATAATGACCAGTTGCTACATAATCTGCACCTAATTTTAAAGCAATATCCATAAAAACATCAAACTTAATTTCTCTGTTGCAAAGTACATCAGGGTTTGGTGTTCTTCCTTTAGAATATTCATCAAACATATAATCTACAATACGTTCTTTGTATTGTTCACTTAAATCTACAACTTGAAAAGGAATTCCTAATTTTTCTGCAACAATCATTGCATCATTAGAATCTTCTAACCAAGGACACTCATTAGATATAGTCACAGAATCATCGTGCCAATTTTTTTTAATTAGTCCAATAACTTCATAACCTTGTTCTTTAAGCAAATGTGCTGTAACACTAGAATCTACTCCACCTGAAAGCCCAACAACTACTCGTTTCATTTTTTATTTTTGAAGATGCAAAGTTACGAATTAGAAATGATTTTATAGATTGAAAGAATTGATGATTCTATTTAGAAAACTAATGAATTCTTGAGTAAATTAATTGTTCTTTTCCTTTGGTAGCAGTTAATGTTAATTCATCATCAATAATAGAAAATTTATAGAATTTAAACTCTGGTTTATCTCCATAATTAACCATTTGTAGTTCTGGTTTATGACCGTGAATTTTATAGATACCATATCGTTTTCCTCTACCTTCTTTATAATCTACATAAGTATTATCCCATCTTAAAAATAAAGTTTGAGTATGTTGTAAAATAAAATTTTTATCTTGATTATCGGAAACTATTGAATTAAGTTCCCATAAACCCATTAATCTATTTCCATCAGAAGTTGGTATTTTATTAGTTCTTTCCAAGAAAACTTGTACATTTTCTCCTTCTTCAACTCTACTCCAAGTCATTTTTGAGTTCTCTAAATTAACTACAAAAGGGTTTAAATTATCTTCTACTCCATTTGTGTTTTTAACGATAAGTTCTTTGTTATTAAAGCTCCAAGTTCCAAAAGAATGCTGCAACCATCCATTTCCAGAAGTTTGTGAAGAATCTTTATTAAATTGCATCCACCTTGCAACTGGTGTCATTTCTTCTTGACCAACTTTTACTTTTTTAACAAGCCAAAGTCCGTCAATTTTAGTTTTTAAACTCTTTTTGTTAGAACAAGAAGTTACTATTAATACCAGAATAAGTAAAATTAGCTTTCTCATAATTATTATTTATTTTTATTCTCCTTTTTCTTAGAAAACTTATTTTTCTTCTTTTTATCTTTTTCTGTGGCTATTTCTCCATCCATATAATACTCCCATTTACCAATTCTTTTTCCATCTTTATATTGCCCAGTTTCTTTTAAATCGCCATTTAATTCAAAATATTTTGCCAAACCATTTTGTAGTCCTTTGCTATAAGTAACTTCCTCAATAAGAATACCTTTACTAGAATATTTACTTACAACACCATCTAACAAACCATTTTTATAAATTGCAAATTCAGTAACTTGTCCATCAGGATAATACACCAATTGCTCTCCTGCTAACAAACCATTTTTATAGTTTTCTTCAGACATTAATGTACCATCAGGATAAAAATATTTCCAATTTCCTACACGTTTTCTCTTATTTAAAATGCCTTCAGTTTCAATTTTACCACTTAAAGTAAAAAATTGCACAAAAAGAGAATCTGAACCTTCAAAAAAAGTTTTAATAATAACAGGATTGTCTGAGTTGGTAATATCATAAAACTTAAAAACACCTATTTCTTTACCGTTTTTAAACTTACCTGTGTAACGAATTCTTTTATTTGGGTAATATTTTTTCCAAACTCCAGTTCTTTTTTTATTTTTATCAAACTGATTGATTTTTTGAGCTTTCAAATTTTCACTCATAAAAAAACAAGCAAAAAAGGCAAAAATAAAAGTTAGTCTTTTTATATTTAACATTTATATCAATTTTAAAACAAATATACAATAAAGATTATTTTTTAATCTTTATTTAGATTCCTGTTTTGCACAGGAAAGACAAGTTTAACAGAAACTTTGAAGTAAACTTCAAAGAGTCATTTTTCATATATCGTGCCAAAAACAAATCAACTTTTCCTGATAGAAGAATTGCAAAACCTTGGAACTGCTGCAAGAGAAAACAGACAAAGAGTCGCTAATATTGTGTTAGCTGATCAAAATTTATTTAAAGAATTAGTAAACATCACCTTTCTTGTAGATAAAAAGGTTTCTATAAAAGCTGCTTGGATTTTAGAGTGGATTTGTACACACCATAACTTAAATTGGATCATACCTCATTTAGATGAATTTTCAGAAAAAATTGCTAATATTAAATTTGATAGCGCAATTAGACCTTGTGCAAAAATTTGTGAACATTTGGCAAATGCCTATTATTCTAAAACTAAAAATGAGATTCATAAATCACTAACTACAAAGCAAATAGATATAATAGTAGCTACAGGTTTTGATTGGTTAATAACACCTCAGAAAATTGCGGTTAGAGCATATACAATGAATACTTTGTATTTATTTGGATTAGAAAAAGAGTGGATTCATCCAGAATTAAAATACCTTATAGAGTCTAAAATAATTCACGAAAGTAAAGGTTGTAAAGCTCGTGGAAAACATATTTTGACTTTGATTGAAAAACATCAAAAATCACGATTATAAATCTGTTAAATTCCTTATTTTTGCAGTTAACAACAGCACAAAAAATGAAATTAACACAATTAAATGCCATCTCTCCTATTGATGGACGTTACAGAGGTAAAATATCAAAATTAGCTAACTATTTTTCAGAAGAAGCTTTAATAAAATACAGAGTTCGTGTAGAAATTGAATATTTTATTGCTTTATGCGAAATTCCGTTACCACAATTAGTAAGTTTTAACAACGATTTATTTGATGATTTACGTAAAATTTATATTGATTTTACTGCTGATGATGCTCAGAAAATAAAAGATATAGAGAAAATAACCAATCATGATGTAAAAGCTGTTGAGTATTTTATCAAAGAAAAATTTGACAATTTAGATTTGGCAAAATATAAAGAATTCATCCATTTTGGGTTAACTTCTCAAGACATTAACAATACTGCAATTCCGCTTTCTATAAAAGAAGCAATGAATGATGTGTATGTTCCTCATTATTTTGAACTTTTAGAAAAATTACAAGAATTAGTTATTGAATGGGCTGCTATTTCTATGTTGGCAAGAACTCATGGACAGCCAGCATCTCCTACAAGATTAGGAAAAGAAATAGATGTGTATGTAGTTCGTTTAAAAGAACAGTTTAATTTATTAAATGACATACCAAGTGCTGCAAAATTTGGTGGAGCAACAGGTAATTTTAACGCACATAAAGTGGCATATCCAACAATAGATTGGAGAGCATTTGGTAGCTCTTTTGTGCAAGAAAAGTTAGGTTTACAACACTCTTTCCCAACTACACAAATTGAACATTATGATCATTTAGCAGCTTTGTTTGACACTTTAAAACGTATAAATACCATCATTCTAGATTTAGATAGAGATTTCTGGACCTATGTTTCTATGGATTATTTTAAGCAGAAAATTAAAGCTGGTGAAGTAGGCTCTTCTGCAATGCCACACAAAGTAAATCCTATCGATTTTGAAAATTCTGAAGGCAATTTAGGAATTGCTAATGCAATTTTTGAGCATCTTTCTGCCAAACTACCAGTTTCTCGTTTGCAACGTGATTTAACAGATAGTACAGTTTTAAGAAATGTTGGAGTCCCTTTTGGACATACAATAATCGCATTTACATCAACTTTAAAAGGTTTAAACAAGTTGTTGTTGAACAAACAAAAGTTTGAAGACGATTTAGAAAACAATTGGGCTGTTGTTGCAGAGGCAATTCAGACAATTTTAAGACGTGAAGCATATCCTAATCCTTATGAAGCTTTAAAAGGTTTGACAAGAACGAATGAGAAAATCAACCAAAAATTAATTGCTAATTTTATTGATACTTTAGAGGTTTCATCAGAAATTAAAGCTGAATTAAAAGCAATTACACCTGCTAATTATACAGGGATTTAGGTTTTAGTGGTTAGTGGTTAGTGGTTAGTGGTTAGATTGAAATAAAAAAGTAATTGAAAATGGTTGTAAATAAAATTTTATCGAGAAATTTCTTTATTCTTTTCTCTCTTTCCTTTATTCTCTTTTCTTGTAAATCAGAAATGAAAGACAATTCTGACCGATTTAAAAAAGGTGTATTCGAAATTCCTGCAGGAGAAGGATATAGCAAAACCATTATTACAAGAATTGATAGTCTTCAAATAGAAGAATATGAAAAAATTACAAGTATTTCTAATGATAGTGCTTCTGGTATTAAAAGAACAAAACACATAGACACTTTATACATTAAATGGAAAAATAATTTCTTCTATACTTTAAAGATGAAATCACCCAAAAAGGAATTAGACAAAGACCCAATTTATGTACAAATAACTAAAGTTACTGATGATTCTTATAGTTTTACCGCTAAAATTGGTTTTAGTAAATTTTCTACTGATGGCACCATTTATAAAGTAAAATAAAATGGAAATTTTCTTATATGCAGAAACTTGGGTTTCCTTGTTAACATTAACATTTTTAGAAATTATTTTAGGAATAGATAACGTTATTTTCATTTCTATTTCTGCTAATAAGTTACCAGAAAATCAAGTTAAAAGAGCCACTTTAATAGGTTTGGCTTTGGCTATGATTACTAGGATTGCGTTATTATTTAGCGTTTCTTATTTAATCGCTTTAAAAGACCCATTTTTTTCTGTTGATATTGGCTGGTTTAAAACGGGTTTAACAGGACAAAGCATTATTTTATTTATTGGTGGTATTTTTCTTTTGTACAAAAGTACTAGTGAAATAAGAGAAAAAATGGAAAACACGAATGAAGAAAAGGTTGTTAAAAACCCAAAAATCATTTCTTTTAAAAGTGTAATCATTCAAATTATTTTAATAGATATTGTTTTTTCTTTTGATAGTATTTTAACTGCAGTTGGTATGACAAATGGTGTTGAAGGTGCTTTAACCATTATGATTATTGCAGTAATTGTTTCAATAATTATTATGATGATTTTCTCTCAACCTATTAACAAATTTGTAAATAGAAATCCTACAATTCAAATGTTGGCATTGTCGTTTTTAATATTAATTGGTTTTATGCTAATTACAGAAGGCGCACATTTATCACATACCGAATTTTTTAACAAAACTGTGGGTGCAATTCCTAAAGGATATTTGTATTTTGCCATTGCTTTTTCATTAGGTGTAGAAATGTTGAATTTAAGAATCAGAAAAAAGAAGAAATAATATCAAACAATTTAAAAAACATATAGGTATTTTTCTAATGGTAGTTTTTTTACTGCCAATTGCAATCAATTCTTTGCACGATTTTTTGAATCATGAACATACAGTTTGTGATTCTAAAATTGAAAAACATGTGCATGAAAAAGACTTAGATTGTACTTTACACCTTTTAAAACAAAACGATTCTTTTTTAGATTACTATCAAACAAAAAATAAAATTACAGAAATATCTTCTTCAGTAATTTTTGCACAATATAATTTCTTAAAAAATCATTATAAATTATCATTCTCACTTAGAGGACCACCTGCTTTTTCTTAAATTAATATTTAGATTCTCATTTAATTTATTGAAAGCAAAAAATGATAAAAATATTTTTATCTATATTCTTTGTATGTTGTTTATTTTCAACTACTAAAGCACAAGATTGTACATTTACTTTTAAAGGGAAAATTACTGATTTCCACGACAATACACCAATTACTGGTGCATCAGTCAATATCATTAATTTAAACAAATTCACTACCTCTAATTTAGAGGGTAAGTTTGAATTTAAAAGTCTTTGTGCCCAAAAAATAATTCTAGAAATTAAGCATGTTTCTTGTGATACAAAAAGAATTACCATCAATCTTGATAAAAATATTTACAAAGAAATTTTTCTTGAGCACCACTTAAATGAATTGAATGAGATTGTTGTAAAAACAACGACTAAAACAGAAAAAACAAGTATTGAGCAATCTATAAAAAAAGATATTATAAATAATTTTACAGATAAATCTTTAG
>JBGCFX010000229.1:0-4747 GCA_045110395.1 Polaribacter sp. | reverse complement strand
AGAATATGATAATTGCACATTTAAAGATTGTAACTTTGAGAGTATTCACGCGTCAAATATTCAGTTTGTAGAATGTGAGTTTATAGATTGTAATTTTAGCAATACTATTGTCAAAGATTCAGCTTTTAAAGATGTAAACTTTATCAATTGTAAAATGATAGGAGTAAAATTTAATGAATGTGATCCTTTTTTATTGCAGTTTTCATTTAAAGATTGTCAATTAAACTTTTCATCTTTTTATAAATTAAAAATTCCGAATACAAAATTTGTGAATTGTAATCTGGAAGAAGTAGATTTTACTGAAACGAATTTAACAAGTGTTGTTTTAGATAACTGCGATTTAAAAAACACTATTTTTGATAGCACAAATATAGAAAAGTCAGATTTTAGAAGTTCTTTTAATTTTGAAATGAATCCAGAAGAGAATCGTTTAAAAGGCGCAAAATTTAGTAGAAATTCTGTTGATGGACTTTTATCAAAATATAAGATTATTATTGAATAACAAATTATAATTAATCAGTTTTTTCCCTTTGGGGAAATGTCCAAAGGACAAAGGGGCTTATGAGTAAAGAAATAGAAGATAAACTTGATAAAATACCAATAGTTTGCGCTTTGGTAAGATTTGGAAAAAAAATAAAAGTTCCAGGTTTAGAAGGTATGTCTTTGTATGACGTTTTAGAATTGTACATTGTTGGTATTGTAGAAGGTGCTTTAACCACAAGAGCAGGAGGAATTGCATTCAGTTTTTTTATGGCAGTTTTTCCTTTTATGTTATTCATTTTAACCTTAATTCCTTACATACCCATAGAAGGTTTTCAAGACGGATTATTCTCTTTTATTCAAGGAATTTTACCACCACAAACTTTTGAAGCTGTAAATACAGTTTTGGGTGATATTGTAAACAATCAATATGGAGGTTTACTTTCTTTTGGTTTTTTATTGTCCATTTTTTTAATGACAAATGGTGTAAATGCCATTTTTGGTGGGTTTGAATATTCGTATCATATTACTGACGTTAGAAATGTTTTCAAATCTTATTTTGTCTCTTTAGGAGTTTCTTTATTAATGTCATTATTCTTAATTGTAACAATAACATCAATCATTTTATATCAAGTTGCATTGTCTAAAATAGATGAAGCTGGTTGGTTTAATACCAGTGATTTAAACCTCTTTAATTTAGGGAAAAACTCACTTTTTTTAGTGATGATTTTTACCATAGTTTCTCTATTATTTAGATATGGAACTAAACAAGGAAAGGAAATAAAGTTCTTTTCTGCAGGCGCAGTTTTAACTACTGTTGTTTCTTTGTGTACATTTTATTTATTCGGAATTTATGTCTTAAAATTCGCACAATACAACCAATTATATGGTTCTATTGGTACACTTCTTATTTTAATGTTATTTGTGTGGTTAAATGCAATAATCCTATTATTAGGCTTCGAATTAAATGCTTCTTTACACGCATTAAGACATAGAAATAAAATCGATTCAACTTTATAACATGTATAATTTTTAACGATATTTGCAGGCGCAATTTACAATTGCAAGTGTTCAATTTTAATTTTTAAGTTTTGAGTGAATCACTAAAGACTAAAAACTAAAGACTAAAAACTAATTAATGAAACCAAGCATCCCAAAAGGAACTAGAGATTTTTCGCCAACAGAAGTTGCAAATCGTACGTATATTATGAACACGATTAAAAGTTCTTTTGAAACGTTCGGATTTCAACCTATTGAAACTCCGAGTTTTGAAAATTCATCAACTTTAATGGGAAAATATGGTGAAGAAGGAGATCGTTTGATTTTTAAAATTTTGAATTCTGGTGATTTTTTAAGAAAAGCTGATGAGAAATTATTGTCTGATAAAGACAGCTTAAAAGTTACTTCTCAAATATCAGAAAAAGCATTGCGTTACGACCTTACAGTTCCTTTTGCAAGATACGTTGTACAACATCAAAATGAAATTACATTTCCTTTTAAACGTTATCAAGTACAACCAGTTTGGAGAGCAGATAGACCACAAAAAGGACGTTTTAGAGAGTTTTTTCAGTGTGATGCAGATGTTGTTGGTAGTAAATCTTTATGGCAAGAAGTAGAGTTTATTCAGTTATATGATACCGTTTTTACGAATTTAGGTTTGGAAGGAACAACCATCAAAATAAACAATAGAAAAATATTATCAGGAATTGCAGAAGTTATTGGTGCACAAGATAAACTTATCGATTTTACAGTTGCTTTAGACAAGTTAGATAAAATTGGTCAAGAGAAAGTGAAAGCAGAAATGATTGCCAAAGGTATTTCTGAAGAAGCCATTCAAAAAGTGCAAGCTTTATTCAGTTTTAACGGAACAAATTTAGAGAATTTAGATGCTTTAGAGCAAATGTTAGCAACATCTGAAGAAGGTACAAAAGGAGTAGAAGAATTACGTTTTGTAATCAACTCTATAAAAGAATTAGGTTTACAATCTGCAACTTTAGAAGTAGATGTTACATTAGCAAGAGGATTAAACTAGTATACAGGCGCAATTTTTGAAGTTGCTGCGCCAGAAGGTGTAAAAATGGGTTCTATTGGTGGTGGTGGAAGATATGACGATTTAACAGGAATCTTTGGTTTAAAAGATGTTTCTGGAGTTGGAATTTCATTTGGATTAGACAGAATCTATTTAGTTTTAGAAGAATTTGGTTTGTTTAAAACTGTGGATTTGCCAAAACCAAAAGTTATTTTCTTAAATTTTGATGCATCAACAGATGTTGTTAAAATGAAAGCGATACAAAGTTTGCGAGAAAACAGTATTAAATCTGAATTTTATCCTGATTTAGGTGAAAGTAATAAGGCACAAAAACGACAATGGAAATACGTTTCTAACAGAGAAATTGAATTTGTAGTTTCTAAAGTAGAAAATGATATGTTTATATTAAAAAATATGATTTCTGGTGAACAAACAAATTGTTCTTTATCAGAATTAATAAATAAGTTGACTTAAATAATTACTTATTAAGAATGATTCTGCTATAAGTATAATTGATATTAAAATTAAAATAATACGTTGCAAACACGTAAATTTGCACTTTAATAAACGATTGAAATGTTTGAATTGAACAGCAAAATGAATGACGAAAGAATTGAAGAAATAGGAGAAAACCACGTGGCAACTTCAGCAGAAAACCCAATAAGGCCTGATGCTTTTGATATTTCTGACCAAGAAAAAATAGCTAAAATCCAAGAAAGTGTAAAAGATATTTTACTAACTTTAGGAATGGATTTAACTGATGACAGTATGCAAGGAACTCCAAAAAGAGTGGCAAAAGCTTTTGTAAATGAAATGTTTATGGGCTTAAATCCTAAGAATATGCCAAAAGCTTCCACATTCGACAATAATTACAATTATGGAGAAATGTTGGTAGAAAAAAACATTGTTGTGTATTCTACTTGCGAGCATCACTTATTGCCAATTATTGGTAGAGCACACGTTTCTTACATTTCTAACGGAAAAGTAATCGGACTTTCTAAAATGAATAGAATTGTAGAGTATTTTTCTAAAAGACCACAAGTACAAGAGCGTTTAACAATGCAAATTGTACAAGCTATGCAAGAAGCTTTAGGGACAAAAGATGTTGCTTGTGTTATTGATGCAAAACATTTATGTGTAAATTCTCGTGGAATTAAAGATATAGAAAGTTCTACTGTAACTTCTGAATTTGGTGGAAAATTCAAAGAAAAAGAAACCAAAAAAGAGTTTTTACAATATTTACAAATGGATACACAATTCTAAAAATTTAGAATTTAATCATATTAAAAAATCCGTTTAGAAAATTTCTAAACGGATTTTTTTTTCACACAATTTCCATACAGTTTGTCATTCTGAAAGAATCTTTACACTTTTTTACCTACTCTTCTGTAAGGCTTTTGCAACATTACTAGTTTTATTTAAAATTCTTTTTTAAGAGTTTTGAGTATAAATAAATTAGTCTAGAATAAAATTTTCTCACTTTTTTTGCGACACAATTACTTTTTTCACGTTCTTATAGTGTAAGACAAAATTAACCAACTAGTTTTTTGAATACAAAACACATCATACAAAAATGTAAAGAGAATAATTATTCAGCTCAATTAGAGGTGTACAATTCTTATAAAAATATGATGTTTGGTAGCGCAATTAGAATATTAAAAAATAGAGGAGAAGCAGAAGATGTTGTTCAAGATTCTTTTATAAGAGGTTTTGAGAAAATACATCAACTTCATGAAGACGTCAATTTAGGAGCTTGGTTAAAAAGAATTGTAGTAAACAAATCTTTAGATAGTATTAGAAACAAGAAAAAGATTGTTTTTGTTGATGAAACATTGATTTTAGAGACAGAATATTTAGAAATAGAAGATGATATTGAACCAGCTATTTCTATCGATTTTATAAAAGAATGTATCAATAAATTAAAAGAGAAATACAGAATTATTTTGGTTTTATACATGATTGAAGATTATAATCATAGAGAAATAGGAGAGTTGTTAAGTATTAAAGAAAGCACAGTTAGAAACCAATATAAAAGAGGAAAAGAACAATTATTACAAATGCTGAAGTAAAAAAGATGAAACTAAAAGAATACATACAAGAAAATAAAGAGGTTTTTAATAGTGATAGAATGTCTAAAAAATCTGATTTGGTTTTTGAGCAATTATTGAAAGAAAAATTGCATCAACCTAAAAAACAAAGAGTTTTTAATTTAAAATTTATTTCTGTAGCAGCAAGTAT
>JBGCFX010000228.1:0-10087 GCA_045110395.1 Polaribacter sp. | reverse complement strand
ATTATTAATGACTTACCAAAACACATTACAATACGCGCAACAACAAGATAAAGAAGATAAATTATCGCATTTGCGTGAACAATTTCATATTCCAAAAGATAAAAACGGTAGAGATTGGTTGTATTTTACAGGAAACTCTTTAGGATTACAACCAAAATCAACCAAAGAATATATCCATCAAGAATTAGAAGATTGGGCAAATTTAGGAGTAGAAGGTCATTTTGAAGCGAAAAACCCTTGGTTAAATTATCACGAATATTTAACAACTAAAATGGCAAAAATAGTGGGTGCAAAACCCATTGAAGTTGTGGTGATGAACACATTAACAACCAATTTGCATTTATTAATGGTGTCTTTTTACAGACCTACAAAGACAAAATATAAAATTGTAATCGAATCTGATGCATTTCCTTCAGATAGATATGCTGTGCAATCGCAATTAAAATTCCACGGTTTTTCTGAAGATGATGTCATTGAATGGAAACCAAGAAAAGGAGAAGAACTTCTAAATATTGAAGATTTAGAAAGAATTGTTTCAGAACAAGGAGATGAAATTGCACTTTTATTAATAGGAGGCGTAAATTATTATACAGGTCAGTTTTTAGATTTAAAAAGAATCGCAGAAATCGGACATTCAAAAAACTGTATTGTAGGAATTGATTTAGCTCATGGAGCAGGAAATATTCAACCTAATTTACACGAATCTGGGGTTGATTTTGCAGCTTGGTGTACTTACAAATATTTAAATTCTGGACCAGGAAGTTTAGCAGGATTATTTGTGCACGAAAAACACGCAAAAAATAAAGAGTTGCCACGTTTTGCAGGTTGGTGGAATCATAACAAAGAAACTCGTTTTAATATGAGACAGCCTTTTGATGTGATGGAAGGTGCAGAAGGTTGGCAGTTAAGTAATCCACCAATATTATCTATGGCAGCCATAAAAGCGTCTTTAGATTTATTTGATGAGGTTGGAATGGAAGCTTTAAGAGAAAAATCAGAAAAACTAACAGGTTATTTTGAGTATTTAATCAACGAAATTGGTTCTGATGATATTAAAATTATTACACCCAAAAACCCAAAAGAAAGAGGTTGTCAATTGAGTATTCAAGTTAAAAACGCAGATAAAAGTTTACATAAAAAATTAATGGAAAAACATGTAATTACAGATTGGCGAGAACCAGATGTAATTCGTTGTGCGCCAATTCCAATGTATAATTCGTTTGAAGATGTTTTTCAGATGGTTTCGATTTTAAAAGGATTATTATAAAATGAATTTCGGAAAATTTAAAATTTTATATAAAAAATTTAGTGTAAATCCATTACCTACTGAATATTTTGTTTCAGAAGAATATCATAATTATGTACAATCCATAAACAAAAATCAAGAATTTCAAGATTGGATTTATCTTCAAATTTTCGATGAAGAAAAATTTAATTATAAAGATTATTGTTGTTTATCTATAGCTTATGAAGTTTCTAAAAGTTTAGACGAAAATGGTGATACAATTTATGAAGAAAATATTATTATTAATAAATTAGAAAACGGAACTTTTGGAATTCCAATTCATAGGGATTCAGAGTTAGTTCAAGAAATTAAATTTTGCCCTTGGTGTGGGAGTAATTTGAAAAAAGAAAATGAACAAAAAAGATAAAATATTAATTATAGGAGCAGGATTATGTGGCTCATTATTAGCTTTAAGGCTTGCACAAAGAGGTTATAAAGTTGAGGTGTATGAAAGCAGACCAGATTTAAGAAAAGTAGATATTTCTGCAGGACGTTCCATAAATTTGGCTTTGTCAGACAGAGGTTTAAAAGCTTTACGTTTATGTAAAATGGAAGAAAAAGCCAGAGAAATTTGCATTCCTATGTATGGCAGATTAATGCACGATAGAGAAGGAAATACGTTTTCTTCCAATTATTCTGGGCGTGAAAATGAATATATCAATTCAATTTCGAGAGGAGATCTGAATGCTATTTTACTAGATGAAGCAGAAAAACACGAAAATGTAAACATTCATTTTAATAAAAAGTGTAAAAAAGTTGATATAGAAAATACAATCGCACATTTTAAAGATTATATAACCAAAGAGGAATTCTCTGTAAATACAACTGTTATTTTTGGAGCAGATGGTGCAGGTTCATCTTTAAGAAAAAGTTATATTTCAGAACGTAAATTTTTATTCAGTTATTCTCAAAACTACCTAAATCACGGATATAAAGAGTTAGAAATTCCAGCAGATAAAAGTGGAAATCATCAAATAAGTAAAGGACATTTACACATTTGGCCAAGAGGCGATTTTATGTTAATTGCGCTTCCTAATATGGATGGAAGTTTTACAGTAACACTCTTTTTAAGTTATGATGAAGGCGAATTTAATTTCGAAAATTTAACTTCAGAAGAAAAGATAACCGAATTTTTCGAGAAAGAATTTCCAGATGCTTTGGCGTTAATTCCGAATATAAAAGAAGAGTTTATTAACAATCCAACTGGACCTTTGGGAACTATAAAATGTTCTCCTTGGAGTTATGAAAATAAAACACTTTTAATAGGCGATTCTTCACACGCAATTGTGCCTTTTTACGGACAAGGAATGAATGCTTCTTTCGAAGATGTTTTTGTATTAGATGAAATTCTAAATCAAAATTTAGGCGATTGGAAAACTATTTTTAAAGCCTATCAAAAATCTAGAAAACACGATACAGATGCCATTGCAGATTTAGCGATTGATAATTTTCACGAGATGAAAAACCACGTTGCAAATCCGCTTTTTAAAGAAAAAAGAAAGATAGAAATGGATTTAGAAAAAACGTTTTCAACTCACTATTCTTCAAAATATTCTTTGGTAACTTTTAACGAAAATATAGGCTATAATGAAGCAATGAAAAGAGGTAGAGCACAAGATAAAGCTTTGTTAAATTTAATTGCAGATGATACAATTCACACACATTTAAATATGACAAAAAAAGAATTGAAAGTGATTTTAGATAAAGTTGTAGAAGAAACAAATACTATTTTAGAGGAAGATAAAATTGCAGGATTATAGATGAAAAAATATATTGTTTTATTAAGAGGAATTAATGTAACAGGAAAAAATAAAATTCCGATGGCAGATTTACGAGAATTATTAAGTGATTTAGAATTTCAAAATATGCAAACTTATATACAAAGTGGAAATATTATTTTAGATACAGAATTAGAAAAAAAAGAAGTTTGTAGCAAAATAAAAAACGGAATTCAAGACAAATTTGGTTTCGATGTTCCAGTATTAGCAAGAACAGTTCAAGAATGGCAAAAAGCAATTGAAAACTATCCTTTTTCAACGGAAAATGAAAAAATAGTTGCATTTACTTTTTTGAATAAAACCACAAAAGAAACCAATATAGAAGTTAGAAATATAGGTGAAGACCAATACAAAATAGATAACAATCTTGTGTATTTAAATTGTCCTTCTGGTTTTGGAAAAACAAAACTGACAAACAATATCATTGAGAAAAAACTAAATGTTATTGCAACCACAAGAAATTTAAGAACGACTTTAAAGTTATTAGAATTAGCAAAATAATATGACAGAAAAAAAAGTAACACCAAGAGGAGCATATCCACATATAAAAGTTGTGGGAGATTTTATTTTTGTTTCAGGAACAAGTTCAAGAAGACCAGATAACACTATAGCTGGAGTTGTAATTATTGATGAAATGGGAACTAAAAAATTAGATTCTTATCTGCAAACAAAAGCTGTTTTAGAAAATATCGATAGAAATTTACAAACAGTTGGTGCAAGTATAAAAGATGTTGTTGATGTATCTTCATTTTTGGTAAATATGAATGATTTTGCTGGTTATAACAAAGCATACGCAGAATTTTTCGATACAAAAACTGGACCCACAAGAACCACTGTTGCTGTGCATCAATTACCACATCCAGATTTGGTGGTGGAGATTAAAGTTACTGCTTATAAAAAACAAGAATAGAGAACATAGAAAATAGAATAAAGATTTCTTGATTCTTTATTCTAGTTTCTTTCATCTTATAAAAAATGAAAATCCAAAACTACATCAACGGAAAATTCGAAGATCCAATACATAGAGAATATATTGATAATTACAATCCTGCAATTGGAGAAATTTACGGACAAATTCCAAACTCAACAAAAGAAGATGTAGAAAAAGCAGTGGAAGCTGCAGAAAAAGCATTTCCAAAATGGTCTAACACAGCTTTAGAAGAACGAAATAAAATATTATCAAAAATTGCAGATTTAATTCTAGAAAAATCAGAATTTCTAGCAGCAGCAGAATCAAAAGACAATGGAAAACCAGTCAGTTTAGCAAGACAAGTAGACATTCCAAGAGCTGCAAGTAACTTTCAGTTTTTTGCAAATGCAATTACGCAGTTTTCATCAGAAAGTCACGAAAGTATAGGTTTAAATGCTGTTAATTTTACTTTGCGTCATCCAATAGGGGTTGTAGGTTGTATTTCTCCTTGGAATTTGCCTTTGTATTTATTTACTTGGAAAATCGCTCCAGCAATTGCATCAGGAAATTGTGTAGTTGCAAAACCAAGTGAAATTACACCAATGACAGCTTTTTTATTAGGCGAAATTTGTAATGAAGCAGGTCTCCCAAAAGGAGTTTTAAATATTGTTCACGGATTAGGAACTTCAACAGGAAAAGCTATTGTTGAGCATCCAAACATAAAAGCAATTTCATTTACAGGAGGCACAAAAACAGGAGCACATATTGCAAGAATTGCTGCACCAATGTTTAAAAAACTATCTTTAGAATTAGGAGGAAAAAATCCAAACATCATTTTTGCAGATTGCGATTATGATAAAATGCTTGAAACTACAGTTCGTTCTTCATTTGCAAATCAAGGTCAAATTTGTTTATGTGGAAGTAGAATTTTAGTAGAAGAAAAAATCTATGAGAAATTCAAGAAAGATTTTATCAAAAAAGTATCAGAATTAAAAGTAGGAAATCCATCTGAAGAAACCACAAATATAGGAGCGTTAGTATCCAATGAACATTTAGAAAAAGTAAAAAGTTATATAGATATTGCTGAACAAGAAGGAGGTAAAATTCTTTTTGGAGGAAATAGAGTTGAGGTTAAAAATTCTGAAAATGGCTATTATTTACAACCCACAATTATTGAAGTTTCCGACAATAATTGTAGATTAAATCAAGAAGAAATATTTGGGCCAGTAGTTACAATTATGTCTTTTAAAACCGATGAAGAAGCACTAACTTTAGCAAACGAGACCAAATACGGATTGTCAGCAACCTTATGGACAAACAAACTAAACAGAACAATGCAGTTCTCTAAACAATTGCACACAGGTATTGTTTGGGTAAATACTTGGATGTTAAGAGATTTAAGAACACCTTTTGGTGGCGCAAAAGATTCTGGAGTTGGCAGAGAAGGAGGTTTTGAAGCTTTGCGTTTCTTTACTGAACCTAAAAATATTTGTATACAATATGAATAAAGAAATACAAGAAAAAATCATACAAGTTTGTGATGATAAAATAGCTAAAAAAGGCACCAATGTTGGTTTGTCTTTTTACGCATTTTTTAAAAATAAAAATGACAATCCAGAATTATTAATGGAAGTCGCAAAATGGTGGATTGAAACACACAAATTAGATCATTTTGAAAAAGCAGAGAAGATTAAGCAAATGGTATTGGAAATTAAATAAAATAAGAATGAAAAAATATTTAGTAATAGTTATAGTGTGTTTTTTGACATTTAATCTAAATAGTCAAATTAAAAATGAAATTTATGAAGCAGAAGACTATAATATAAAGTACCCTGTAGATTGGGTTATAAATTCTACTTTAGTAAATGGAGTTTCTTTTGCAGTGACATCACCATTATCTTCAAAAGATGATGAATTTAGCGAAAACGTAAATATAATAATTCAAGATTTAAAAGGCATGAATATTGATTTAAATAAATATGTATCGATCTCTAAACAACAATTACTATCAATACCTAAGGGTGAAATTTTAGAAAGTAAGAGGGTGAAAAAAAAAGATGTTGAATATCATTCAATAGTTTTTAATGGATATTTAGAAAAAAGAAACTTAAAAATAAAACAATATTATATTCTTAAAAGTGGTAAAGCTTATGTATTAACTTTTACAGCAATAGAAAAAGAATATGATTTATATATAAAAATTGCAGATAAAATTTTAAATAGTTTCAAACTTAAATAAATGAATTTAGAACTAAAAAACAAAAATGCACTAGTTTGCGGAAGCACACAAGGCATAGGAAAAGCAACAGCAATTCTATTAGCAGAAGAAGGAGTAAACGTAACTTTGATTTCCAGAAATGAAGAAAAGTTAAAAGCAGTTTTATTAGAGCTAAAAAATAATGGAGAACAAAATCATAATTACTTAATCGCAGACTTTTCGAAACCAAATGAGCTGAAACAAGTTTTAGAAACTTCAGAATTAATGTTTCATATTTTAGTAAATAATACAGGAGGTCCTGCAGGAGGTCCAATTTTTAATGCCAAAATAGAAGAGTTTGAAAGCGCTTTTACAAAACATTTAAAATGTAATCATATTTTGGTACAGAATTTAGTTCCGTTTATGAAAACCCAATGTTTTGGTAGAATTATCAATGTAATTTCCACTTCTGTCAAACAACCTTTAGATGGTTTGGGCGTTTCAAATACAATTCGTGGAGCAGTTGCAAGTTGGTCTAAAACCTTGGCAAATGAGTTGGGAGAATATGGAATTACAGTAAATAATGTCTTGCCAGGAGCCACAGGAACAGCAAGATTGAAGGAAATTATAAAAAATAAATCAGCAAAAACAGGAAAAACTTTTGATGAAGTTTCTCAAGCTATGAAAAACGCTTCACCAGCAAAACGTTTCGCAAAACCAGAAGAAATTGCTGCAGCAATTGTGTTTTTAACTAGTGAACGTGCCAGTTTTATCAACGGAATTAATGTTCCTGTAGATGGTGGAAGAACAAAATCTTTGTAGTTTTTTTAGAAGCTATTTCCAGCTTTCCACTATATCTTTTTTCTGAAAAAGAAAAAAGGATGTCGTTTCAATCTGGGCTAAACTTGTTTGCTAAATAAAGTAATAAAAAATCAGTAATTTTAAAGTCTAACAATCTAAATATCCAACAATCTAAAAATCTAAAAGAAATGAGCAATTTAGTACAACCTTTAAATTTTAAAAAGTGGATTAACGAACATCGTCATTTATTAAAACCGCCAGTTGGTAACAAATGTGTTTGGGATAATGGAGAATATATTGTAATGGTTGTTGGTGGGCCAAATAACAGAAAAGATTATCATTATAACGAAACTCCAGAATTTTTCTATCAAGTAGAAGGAGATATGATTTTAAAAATCATAGATGATAAAGGCAAAATGATTGACGTAGAAATCAATGAAGGAGATATTTATTTATTGCCAGCAAAAGTGCCACATTCGCCACAAAGAAAGGCAAATACAGTAGGTTTGGTTATAGAATATCCACGAAAAAAGAAAATGAAAGATGCCTTAGAATGGTATTGTGAAAACTGTGGAAACCAATTATACAGAAAAAAGTTTAAACTAGATAATATAGAAACAGATATGCCAATTATTTTTGATAAATATTATTCAGACACAAAAAAATGTACTTGCGATAATTGTGGAACTGTTATGGAAAAACCGAATAAAAGCCCATCCTAACCTTCCCAAAAGTAAGGAACTCAGACCTAAGTATTGACCAAATTTAAACTCAAAAAAGTAATGTCAAACCTACTAGAAAATAAAAGTGTTCCCTCTTTTGGAGGAAAGGAGGCTAGAAAACTACGCATAAACGGACATTCACATTTGTTACCTTATCCAGAAGAAATTCCTCAGTTTATGAAGGAAAAAGAAATCTTTTGGGTAGATGATGAACGCAAACACATGTTGCAAAAAGGTTGGAAAAGACCAGTAACTGATTCTAGTTTTTTCTTAGATGAGAAATTATTATGGATGGAGAAAAACAAAATAGATCACGCAGTTGTTCTAAATCTTTCTCAATTGTATGGAAATGGTTTGCGTTTAGAAGAGATGAAAAAAGCGTTGCGTTTTCAGAACGATTTTAACGCAAAAGTGCAAAAAAATCATCCAGATAAATTTACTTGTGGTTTTGTAGTTCATCCAGGATTTATATATGGAGCATTATATGAAATAGAACGTTGTGTAAATGAATTGGATTTAAAAGTTTTGTGTTTACCAACCCATTTTATGGATTCTATTGGACAATGGAGATGTGTTTTTGATAAAGAAAATGATCCAATTTTCGAATTGGCAGACAAATACAAATTAGCCATAGAAATTCATCCTTATGATGGAGATAAAATGATAAAGCTAGAAAACACCAATTGGCGTTTTCACTTAATTTGGATGTTGGCACAATGTGGAGATGCCTATCATTTTTATACTTTAAACGGAATGCAAGAACGTTTTAAAAATATTAGAACTTGTTTTGCACATGGAGGTCAATTAGCACAAATGAATTTGGGAAGAAGAATACAAGGTTTTGATGGGAGACCAGATTTATTTGAAGGAAAAACACATCCTAGAAAAGCAATTGGTCATAAAAATATCTTTTTTGATACTTTGGTGCATGATACAGATTCTCTAAAGTTAATGTTTGAAAGACAAGGAACAAAACAAGTTTTAATGGGTTTAGATGATCCTTATCCTTTAGGAGAAATGGAAAGCGATGCACAGTCTTCTTATCCTGGAAAAATTTTAGATTTAGCCATCGAAAAAAATATCATTACAGAAACTGAAAAAGCAGAAATTTGGGAAGACAATGTTTTACAATGGCTTTTTGGTGATGATGAGGTTGCTAAGCTAGAATTAGTTAATAAAATTTTGAACTAATGAGATTGTCTATAATATTTTTAAGTTTAGTATTCTTTGCGATTTCTACTTTTTCTCAAAATGGAGATTTTGATGTCGAACACATATACGAAAGTGATAATAGAGATTTCGAAGATTTACTTGATTTTTCTAAAATAAAATTTAATAGATTCATTTTAAAAGGAGATTCTTTATCTGGGAAAAAAGCTACTCTTATATCAAGAGAAATAAAAAAAGGAAAAATAATAAAAACAGATACGATATTTAATTCTTTAAAATTACCCTATTTTATTTCAATGAATAAATATCAATTTTCTTCATTGAGAATATTAACAAAAAGGAGTGAAAAAAAGAATAAGTTGTCTATAAAATTTAATAATTATACTTTAAGTAAAAAAGTATCAGTTTTTGGTGAAAATGATTATGAAATTTTAGGACTTTTTGAGTCTAATAAAAAATATCCAGTTTTTAATAATGAGTTTTATATTTTTTCATTATGTCCACCTTATAAAACTAGTGATGGTTGGCAAAGAACAGTTCCTACTGGTATTGCTGGAGGTGATGTCATGAAGTGGTATAAGAAATTTAAAATAAAACACTACTTTATTTTTAGTATGATTATAAAGTAGTGTATAGATTTTACTAACCCTCACACTGTTTTAAAACCTCTAAAGCTCTAGATTCCATAAATCTTGGATAAAACTCAATATCAATCTTTTCTTTTTTACCCAATTCAATTGCTTTTTTAATTTGTTCGCAATAAGGTTTTGTAGATTTCCCAAAGAATTTTGCAGCACCCATATTCCATTCTGCATTTCCTAAAAGAACTCTTGGATTGTTTGGTGCAATAGCTAATGCTTTTGCATACAACTGTGCATTTTTTCCAGATAAAGTCATTCCGTATTTTTGTCCGTCAAAAGCAATATAGGCAGTGTTTAATAAAGCTTGTGTAATAATTATTTCAGGATTATTTTCTGAATTTGATTTTGCCAAATCTAAAAACTCTTGTGCTTTTGTTAATTTTGCAGTTAATTTAGTTTCGTCTTTTAAACCAAAACTTCCTAAAATTTCTACAGTAGCTGCATAATATGCAGGCATCCATTTGGTTGGTTCTGCTTTAGAAATTCTTTCAAATAATTGAGAGGCTTTTGTCATTTCTCCTTTTTCCCAATGAGAAAACGCTTTTTTCATTCCTGTTTGGTATTTAGATTGCGCAGAAATCCC
>JBGCFX010000227.1:0-10886 GCA_045110395.1 Polaribacter sp. | reverse complement strand
ACTTTTGTTTATAGATAATGCTCTTATTAGCTCAATTAATTCTGTTGGATTGCCCTGCCATTTCAATTTGATGTGATCAGATTCTTCTTGTTGGGAATCTTCTTGTTTAGAGTTTTTTTGCTTACTCTTCTTAATTTGTTTAATTTCATCTGTTAAAAAATAATTATATTCTAAAAGTGCAGCTATTTCTATTGTACTTTTTACATAAGGTGCCTCTCGTTCTTCTTCGTAGCTCCTAATTATGAACCAAATTTTTCCTAAATTAAAGTCCTCTAAAAATTCTCGATGTATATTTATAAAATCTTTAATAGCTTTTTCTCTTAATAAAGAATTTAATGGTTTTTGATTAAGGTATCTTCGATATTTGTCTGTTGCTCTAATATTTTGAATAGGTACTTCCTTCAGTAATTTCCTTAGTTTCGATTTTTCGTTTTCAATATATTTTAAAATTGATATTTCATTAGTATATGTCTCTAAATCTAATCTATAGGCCATTATTTTTGTTTCTAATGAACTATCAATATCCTTTATAATATTAATGTATAAATCGTGTATTATTTCATCAATAGGTAATGCCATTTTTAAGTGCTTTTTGCTATTTGGTTTATTAAAAAAATTGCTCATGTCTATAAATATCAAATATAAAAACATTTGTAATGAACAAATTAAATTCAAATTACGAAAGATTTTTTTTAGGTTTCAAGAAAAATATGAAAATAACAACTATTGAGCTATCAAAGACATAAGTCCAAAATGATTGATTCTTGCTGTAGTTTTATTAATTCTGAGTAAAGACGTTTTTAATTACTGTCATTTTTGGATTTTTTTTAGCTTGTTGCTTTTCAAAATTTCGTTTTGCATGGAATAAATCCGTTTATTCTTTTGTGCGTTATATATTTGTTTCGTCATTATTGTTTATATATGCATGCAATTGACTTTTAGTAGAATAATCTGTGATAGACGTAATTAAAGAAGTATCTATTTTTCCATAGTAATTTGTTGCAAATGATCACCTAAAAGGCCTTAATTCGTATTTTGGATATAAACTTACATTAAATAATTTAAGTTTATATCACTGGTCTATAAAATTAAGGAAGGTGGTGTCTGTTTGTTTGCTTAAAAGGAAAGTGGACACAAATTTGGACACAAAAATAGTTGTTTTTGGATATATAAAAACCTAATCAATTAAATTACAATTGATTAGGTTTTTAATTTGTGGAGACGCCGAGAATCGAACTCGGGTCCAAACAAGCAGCCAAAAAGCTTTCTACATACTTAGTTCTTTATTAATTTTCGATCTAAAGCTGATTAAGAACAATCCACTTTAAACTTATCTTTTTAGTTTCAAAAACTTGCCAAAGCTTCAAGTTTTCTATATTTACTTTTACGATGCCCAAAAGTGAAACGCCGTAAATCAAGGCTTTTCGTGGACATAAAGCTTGCACACCTTGTGTGCCTAGGCTAATCCTACTATAATTCGGATTATGCAGCTAAAGCGTAGTTATCTTCGCCGTTTAAAAAGTTGAAATTAGGTTTAACGAGTGTTATTTCATAACTCGATATGCTTACAAATTCACTGTCCTTGCTGTCAAAACCAGTCGTCCCCAAAATGTCAAAAGACATATTTTTGTTACAAAAAATTTGATTTACAAAAGTATAAAAAATACAGTTGCTTATCATTATAAATTCTAATATCTTCGAACAAATATTATACCATTTATCCTGAACTTGTTTCAGTATTTTTAAAACGATAAAATTATGAAATTTGGCATTATAAAAGAACGCAAAAACCCTCCAGATAGAAGAGTTGTATTTTCTCCAAATAAATTACAAGAATTTAAAGAACTATTCTCTGAAGCAGAAATTGTAGTAGAAAGTTCTAATATTCGTGTTTTTTCTGATGCAGAATATCAAGAAGCAGGATTAGAAGTAACAGAAAATATGCAAAATTGCGATGTTTTGTTAGGTGTAAAAGAGGTGCCTATTAATGCTTTAATCAACAATAAAAAGTATTTTTTTTTTAGTCATACTATCAAAAAACAACCTTATAATAGAGATTTGTTAAATGCAGTTTTAGAGAAGAATATAACTTTATACGACCACGAAACTATTATTAAAGAAAATGGTGCACGTTTAATTGGTTTTGGAAGATATGCAGGTATTGTTGGTGCTTATAATGGTTTTAGAGCTATTGGTTTGACTAGTAAAGAATTTAATTTGCCAAAGGCAGAAACGTTAGACAGCCGAAAAGAATTGATTGCAGAATTGAATAAAATAAAATTACCACAAAACTTTAAAATCTTACTAACAGGAAATGGAAAAGTAGCTTATGGTGCTAAAGAAATGTTAGATGCTATGGAGATTAAGCAAGTTTCTGTAGAAGAATATTTAACAAGTACTTTTGACAATCCTGTATATTGTTTGGCAGATGTTTTAGATTATAATATTCGTAAAGATAGACAGGTTTTGAATAACCGAGATTTCTATAATAATCCTGAAGAATATGTTTCTAATTTTATGCGCTTTGCAAAAGTTACAAACTTTTTTATTGCTGGTCATTTTTTTGGTGATGGTTCTCCATATTTATTTACAAGAGAGGACGCAAAACAGTCAGATTTTAAGATAAAATATGTAGCAGATATTTCTTGTGATATAGATGGTCCAGTTGCATCTACTTTAAGACCTTCTACAATTGCAGAGCCTATTTATGGCTATAATCCTGAAACTGAATCTGAAGTTGATTATACAAATGAAAAAGCAATTGTTGTAATGGCTGTAGATAATTTGCCTTGCGAATTACCAAAAGATGCTAGTGAAGGTTTTGGTGAGATGTTTTTAGAAAACGTAATTCCTGCTTTTTTTAATGATGATAAAGATGGTGTTTTAGAACGTGCAAAAATGACAGAAAAAGGAAAATTAACAGCGCGTTTTTCTTATTTACAGGATTTTGTTGATGGGAAGGAATAAGTTGTCAGTAAGTATTATGCAGTATTAGTATTCAGTAAAAAGTTATAAGTCATTTTTAAAAAAGTGGAACAAAACCAACAATTCTTAATAGATTTAGCCAAAATGAAAATGCCTTTTGGCAAATTTAAAGGGCGCTATTTAATTGATTTACCAGAACATTATATAGTTTGGTACAAAAATAAAGGTTTCCCAAAAGGTAAATTGGGCCAACAAATGGAGTTAGTTTATGAACTTCAATTAAATGGTTTAGAGGACATTGTTAGAGAAATTAAGAAGAGATATTAATTTTATTTTCAAAAACTAATATTATAATTGTACCAATTATATAGGCTATTAAATCTCCTATACTAAAGGAGGTTCCTAAGATGATTTTTAAATAATTTTCAGCTCTTTTCGGATACATGTGTTGTAATCCTGATAATTGCAAAAATTCTATTACAAAAGCAATAATTAAAACTATAATTGCAGTTTTATATATAGAAATTTTAAAGAAACCTTTTATAAAACAATACAAAAGAATTACTGCTAATACATCACCAATTGTATGACGTAGAAAGCCAGTTGCATATTTTGCAATCGCTATTTCTGTAATAAAAATTATTATAAAACAGATAAAATATTTTTTATTGAAACTAATCATAATTAAATTGCTCTAAAAAGAAAATATTCTTTGCGTTTTCAATCATTTTTAATTGTAATTCTTTATTATCAATACTTCCAAGAGTTAGAGAATCAATATTTATATAGTTAGGTTTAGTAAATAGGTTTTTCAGATTTATACCTATTACAGCTTCATTTGCAAATAAACCTGTACCTAAATTAAACCCATCTATAATTACCTTAAAAGATTTAATTTTGGATATGTTATTTTTTTTTGCAATGTTATAACTATAAATTGAATCATTATTTTTTTTTGAAAAATCCATTTTCATAAAATAATAACCTTTTTCTATATCAAAATTTGAAGATTTTAATTCTGAGTAATTATTAGCTATATTTTCTATACCAAAATTAAAAGATATCTGATAAATTCCACTGTAATTACCATCTAAAGTCATTTTTTCATAATCATCTATTAATTTATAATCTGATAAAAAAATAGTTCTTTTACTATTGATTAATTTTAAATCTGTTATCACATATTTTAAGTTAGTATACACTAATGTATCATTTTCAATTATAAATTCATTATTGTAACTAGGTTTAGAAATATCATCTGTCCAGTAAGTTTTAAAAACAATTTCTGGTTCTGAACCTATATCTCCCAAAAAACAAGAGCTAAAAAGACAATTTATTATTATAAGAATCAGTATTTTTTTAAGTGATTTCATAGCTTTTTTGATATTAGTTATAAATAAACTCTTCTAGAAAGAAAATGTCTTGAGTGTTTTCCGACATTTTTTTTTGCAAATTATTATTATGTATACTGTCGGAATTTAATGAGTCTATATGTATAAAATTTGGATTTTTAAATAACTTTTTTAAATCTACACCAATTTTAGCTTGACTATTAAACTGCCCATTGCTAGGTTTAAAACCATTAATTTTAACATTAAATGATTGTACTACAGAGGTTAAGTTTTTTTTAGCAATAATATAATTGTAGAGTGAATCTTTGGACTTATTACTAAAATCCATTTTTAAAAAATAATAGCCATTTTCAATATCAAAGTTTTGTGCTTTTAAATTATGATATTCTTTTTTGATATCTTTTAGTCCAAAATTAAAAGATATTTGATATTCAAATTCCAAAAATGAATTGAACCTCAAAATCTGCGACTCTCTTATTTTTATAGTATCTGAACTACTAATAAGTTTTAAGTCAGAAATTATATATTTAATACTTCTTAAATCTAAAGAATCATTGCCTACAAGAATACTATTATACTCTTTGGTTTTACTAATATCATCAGTCCAATATGAGTTAAAAACTAATGAAGCTCTATAAGATTTATAATTTTCATTAACACAAGAGCATAATAAAAAGCCAATTATTAATATTGTTGTATATTTTGTTTTTTTCATAGCATACTTTTTAGAAGGAGTTTAATACTTTTAAAAGTATTAAACTCCAAGTTAAACATCTTTCTTTTTCATTATTTTTATATCAAGCTTTTTATGTTTAATTAGTATCTTATTAATTTTTCTAAAGCCTCAAGATGCTTTTTAAATTCTCTTTTACCTAATTCTGTTGTGCAGTATTTAGTATTAGGTTTTCTTTTAATAAAGGCCTTTTCATATCTAATAAATTCAGCTTTTTCTAAAGCTTTTAAATGGCTTGCTAAGTTGCCATCTGTGACACCTAAAAGTTCTTTTAATCGTTTAAAATCTGCAAAATCATTTACCATAAGAATAGACATAATACCTAGCCTTATTCTATGATCAAATACCTTGTTAATATTTACAATGATGTTTTTCAAGGCTATTTTTTATCATATTTAAAGTAGAAGATACTTCCGTAAATAATATGAATTATACCAAAACCAAGAATGCAAAACCATAAACTAAATTCTGGGTATATAATACATAGCAAACCAATAACTACTTCTATAAAACCTAATGGTTGTATAATTACATTTGTATGTCTTGATGCATTAATAATTGCAATGCCATAAAATAAAATTAATAGTGCTAAAAGATAAGTGTATTCTTCTTTAAAATAAAGTATTAAAATACATATTACACCTATATAAAACGTAGTAGAAAAGGATACTATTAAGTTTTTAGTTGAGTCACCCCAAATTTTTTCACCAGTTATTTTTGACCTTTTTGAAGTAAAAAATACAGTTGTAATTGTTGTAGCAAAAAATACAATTAATACAATAACAGTAATAGGTATAATTGAACTAGAAAAATCGTCTTCTGATTTTATTCCAAAAAAATAATAACCAGCCCCAAGTAACGAATAAACACCTGCTAAAATACCAGACAAACCACTTAAAGAAATAAACTTAGACGATTTACTCATCAATGTTTTAATTTCAGATATGTCTCTTAAATAATCTTTTTGACTCATTTTTAAAGAACTTTGAAATACAAAGTAAAAGATTATTTTTTAATTAACCAACAAAAATCTTAAAAAAGAAATAGAAACTTTATAATGGTTTATTCTTTCAAAACAACTCCATACGTAATATGTGCAACACCTAAAATAAAAAGTGAAGAATACCAATAACTAGGAATTAGAAAACAAACAGCTGCAAATAACAAGCAAACACCAGAAATAATTAAAATATCTTTGCGCTCTTTATTTTTAAATAAGAATAACAAGATTGCATAAAAAATTAAAAAAGAAGGAGTAATGTAAGTTACATATCCTAAATTGAAAGCAACAATTGAAAAGCTAAAAAAGATAAAGAATGCACTAAAAGTATAACAAAAAGAGGTAGTTTTTTTATGATTCCAAAGTATAAGTTGATGTTTTCTAGCATTTCTTTTCGCCTTAAAGAATAACGCTAAAAATGAGAAAAGTAAGATTATAAATACAATTGAAGCGATAACAAAAACTAAATTTTCTTTTGCGATGTTTAAGAAATTCCTTGAGTTAAAATCTTCAAGTAAATTTTTTATAACATAAGCACCTATTAAAATATAAATGCCAATTTGTATGCTTGTAAAACCTAATAAAGAAAAATTTAATTGAGAATTATGGTCTGTATTCATAAATTTTATAACTTGTACAAATATACTAAAATATGAAACCTGCAGAAGCATATATTTTAAATCAACCAGAGCCTTTTAAATCTATTTTATTGCATTTGCAAATATTGATTGAAAGCAGTTTTCATGAAGTAGATTTGCAGTTTAAATGGAAAATTCCTTTCTATTATTTAAATGATAAACCTTTTTGCTATTTAAATCCATCAAAAAAGAAAGGCTATGTAGATGTAGTTTTTTGGGTTTCTGCACATTTAACAAAATACAATGAATTGCTAATATCCGAAAACAGAAAAGTGGTAAAATCTTTACGTTATTTTTCTATTGATGGGATTAATGAAAAGGTTTTACTAACAGTTTTAGAAGAAGCACACCTATTAAAAGATAAAGGTTTTTATAAAAGAAGTTAATTATTTAGTTTTAAACTGAAGTGCAGCTTCTTTGTTGATATACAAAGTTAAAAATGAATTCTTACTTGCATTTTTAAAAGTTAAAGTGGTAATTTCATCAACCATAGAAATAATAGGTTTTTCTGCAAAACGTTGTCCTTGAAAGGTATAATATATTAAAGAATTAATATCTAAATTTTTAAACTTTAATTTAATTTCTTGGGATGAATTTACGCTTAAAATTCCAGTTTTTGGTGCAATTAATTCTGCATTGGAACTCAATAAAGAATTGCCATAAATTGGCTGATTGTAAAATTCTTGCAAACTCATCCTGCCAAAACGTAAAACCCAAATAGAATCTTCAGGAAAGTGTGTTCTAAAGATTTTATCTTTTGGAATGTTGTAAAAATAATTGTCAAATTTTTTAACCCATTTTCCATTATATTCAAAACCAGCAGACCAAGTTGGGTCTAAAATAATCCATTTGTCATTTAATTTTACTGCATTCCAAGCGTGGTTTGTGGTGTTTTCTGGTTTCCCTATTTCTTGAGGATTATTTCTTACATTTCCTTTAATAACTTCAGCTTCCAAATCTAATAAATCGCAAATTTTCTTAAAAGATTGTGCATATTCTTCGCAAACACCAAATTTAGTTTTAAAAGTTTTATCAATGATTTTATCTTTTAAAACCTGCAATTTTTGTTCTTTTTCTTCTTCTGTAGCATAGCTAAAATTGTAACTTCTTTGTTTGGGATTGTAATATTCTTTTAAATTATATCGAATGTTTTTTGCCAACCAATAAAATGCGGCTCTTGCTTTGTTTTTATCAGTTTTAAAATCTTTAGCAATTTGGTTTGCTAAATCTTTAACTTTTGTGAATTTTGGATAAGAAGCGACTAAATCATCAACTTTAGAAAAGTCTTGACTTTGTATCGAAAAAGAAAATAAAAAGAAAATAAAAAGAAGTTGTTTCATCGTTCTAAAGGTAAACAACTTTAATAATAAAAAATTGTGCCTTTCCTGCAAGGTTTCAAAAACCTTTAGGTCTTTTAAACAATTTAGTTGTTTACCTAAAAGGTTAAAAGAAACTTTGTAGGATTAATTATTGAAGAATAATAGTTCTTAAAAATCTGAAGAGTTTTAAAAGTATTGTTTTTTTTATTGAATTGAGTAAGTGCGTTAAGGATAGAGCGATTTGTTTGAGCTCTTTTTTCTTTTTTAAAAAAAGCGAGTAGCGAAAGCCTGTTAAAACGCCCAAATAAAAATTAATATTTTATAAATTATTAACGGTTTTCCTAATGGCAACCAAATTGCTCAACAACTTTTCTAAGTTATCTAAATGTAACATATTGGCACCATCAGATTTTGCATTTGCAGGATCAAAATGCGTTTCTATAAACAAGCCATCTACGTTGTTTACAACTCCAGCTCTTGCAATAGTTTCGATCATTTCTGGTCTACCACCTGTAACTCCAGCTGTTTGATTTGGTTGTTGTAAAGAATGTGTAACATCTAAAACTGTAGGCGCAAATTCTCTCATTTCAGGAATTCCTCTAAAATCTACAATCATATCTTGGTAGCCAAACATAGTTCCTCTATCTGTAATCCAAGCTTTATTATTACCAGCATCTTTTACTTTTTGAACAGCGTGTTTCATAGCTCCAGGACTCATAAATTGTCCTTTTTTTAGGTTGACAACCTTACCAGTTTTTGCAGCAGCAACCACCAAATCTGTTTGACGCACTAAAAACGCAGGAATCTGTAAAACATCTACATATTCTGCAGCTTTTATAGCATCAGAAACCTCGTGAATGTCTGTAACTGTTGGTACATGAAACGTTTCTGAAACTTTGCGTAAAATTTTTAAGGCCTTTTCATCGCCAATTCCTGTAAAACTGTCAATTCTACTTCTGTTAGCTTTTTTAAAACTGCCTTTAAAAATATACGGAATTTCTAATTTATCTGTAATCGAAATTACTTTTTCGGCAATTCTTAAAGCCATTTCTTCACTTTCTATGGCACAAGGTCCTGCCAATAAAAAAAAGTTGTTAGAATTAATGTGTTTAATGTTTGGAATTTCAGATAAAATCATTTGTAAAAATTTTGACAAAAATACGTAAAAAATTAGCGTTATAAAACGCTTGTTTTTTAGATTCTGAAACGTATTCAGAATGACAGTTTTATATGATTTCTTAACATAGTTAAGAAGATTTTGTTTAATTATATTCGCTATATTTATGCTTTTAAAACCAAACAAATGAAAAATATATTCGCTTTAATTTTAATATCAACTTTATTCTTTTCTTGTAAAGAAAGTGCTAAGGTTCTAAAGTCTGAAAAGAAAATAGCAACTATAGATTCTGTAACAGTAAAAAAACACCTATATACATTGGCTGCAGATGATATGCAAGGCAGAATGACAGGAACTCCAGGAATTGAAAAAGCTGCAAAATATATAGAAAACGAGTTTAAAAGAATTGGTTTAAAAACTTATGATACTTTAAAAGATTACAGACAAACCTTTACATTTAAAAATAGAAGAACAAAAGAAGATATTACCACAAGTAATATTATTGGTGTTTTAGAAGGAAAAAGTAAAAAAGACGAATATGTAATTGTTTCTGCACATTATGACCATTTAGGAATCCGAAAAAAAGATGGCGAATTAGATAGTATTTATAATGGTGCAAATGATGATGCTTCTGGTGTTACAGGTGTTTTAACTTTGGCAGAATATTTTAAAAATAAAGATGATAATGAAAGAACCATTGTTTTTGTCGCTTTTACAGCTGAGGAAATGGGTTTAGTGGGTTCTAGACATTTTGGAAAAGGAATTGATGCTTCTAAATTTGTTGCAGGAATTAACTTAGAAATGATTGGTAAAACTGCAAGTTTTGGTACAAAAACTGCTTGGTTAACTGGTTTTGAGCGTTCTGATTTTGGTAAAATTGTGCAGAAAAATTTAGAAGGAAGTGGGTATACTTTACATCCTGATCCGTATACAAATTTCAATTTATTTTTTAGGTCAGACAATGCATCTTTGGCAAGATTAGGTGTACCTTCTCACACATTTTCTGCTACTCCAATAGATGTAGATAAAGATTATCATAAAGCTTCTGATGAAGCAGAAACTCTAAATATGACAGTAATTACGCAAACTATAAAAGCAGTAGCAAAAGGAACTGAAAGTATTATTAGTGGGCAAGACACACCTACAAGAGTTGTTTTAGAGGAAAAGAAAAAATAGCTTTTATGAAAAATATAAAGTTTTTGGTTTTATTTTTTTTGATGAGTTGTGCATCTTCTAAAGTCATAACTGATTATGATGATAAAACAGATTTTACTAAATACAAAACGTATGACTTTTATGAAGATAATGGCGAAAACTTAAATAAGTTTGACGTAAAAAGAATTACAACTGCTATTGATGAACAATTACAATCATATGGATTGAAACAACATTATAACCCTGATTTTTTTATTTTTTTTGATACTGAAGTTTCAGATGCAAGAAATAATACTACTTTAAATATTGGTCTAGGTACTGCTGGTAGAAATGGGGGAGTAGGTATTTCTGGTGGAATACCAGTAAATGGAAAAAAAATAGATGAAAAATTGATTATTAAATTTATTGAAGCAAAAACAAATGCCTTGTTTTGGGAAAGTTCCTTAACATCAACCATTAAAGAAAAAAGAAAACCAGCTGAAAGAGAATTGTTACTGCAAGAAGTAATTCAGAAAATCCTGAATACGTATCCTCCCAAAAAATAATTATTCTTTTATAATTTTAAAAGATTGTATGCTGTTTTTAATCCATTTGCGAAAGTTAGTAATAAAAGAAAATCTCAAAAAAAATGACTGCAAAAAAAAGAC
>JBGCFX010000226.1:0-9005 GCA_045110395.1 Polaribacter sp. | reverse complement strand
TCAAAACCAAAAACATTAATTTTAGAAATTGCTTTTTTCTTTTTTGGTGTTTTGTTTTCTTTGGCTTCTTTTTCTATTTCATCTATAATTTTTTTCTTTGTTTTTTTTGGGATAGGAATGTAGGAATTTTCCAATTTTTTTTTGGTAGTTTTCTTAATAGAATCAATTTCTTTGTCATTAAGCTGTTTTACTTTCTTTTCTTTTTTTAAACTGTCTATAACTTTTATGTTATTGCTACTTAATTTGTCAAAGTCACTTTTAGTTTCTACCAGGCCAACAATTAAAAAGAAAATAATAGAAACCGTTAAATAAAATCGAAAAGGATTTGTGTAACGTTCTCTTTTTCCTGCTACATAGTCTTTGGTGACTTTACCAGGTTTTATTAAAAGTGGAATAATAGTTCGCCAAAACTTAGCATCAAAATTAAAAAAACCATTAAAAACCTCGTGAATAAAACTTTTAAAAGTAATCTTGTTCCCTTTGTTAGACTGCCCACAATCTGGGCAAAATTTTTCTTGTCCATTAAAAGGATGTCCACAATTTAAACATTCTGGATCTTTAATTAGGGCTAATTTATTTTTGGATTTAGTTAGTTTAATAACGTTTGAGTTGTGAGTTGAAAAGTAGGTATCGTAACTTTAAATTGTTCGAAAGTTTCTGTGTTTATCATCGTGTAAAAACCTTTCATAGCACCAATATTAGATTCTAGAAAACAACCAGAACTATAAGTGTAAGAATCGTTTGGTTTTAAAACTGGAGTTTGCCCAACAACACCTTCTCCACTAACAATTTCTGTTTTGTTTAAAGAATCGTGAATTTCCCAAAACCTGTCTGTAAGTTTTACGGTTTCTGAAGATTTGTTTTCTATGGTTATAAAATAACTAAACACATAATACAGTCTATTATTTCTATAGCTAGTACCATTGTTTTTTGTTTTTACAGAAATCTTTATCCCTTTTGTTATTTGTTGAAACATACTTGAGTAAATGTAGTTTTTTTATTGAAAAGTTGCAAATTTTGTTTTTAATAATAAAAAAGCCCTTAAAATGAAAATTTTGAGGGCTTTATGTTTAAATAAAATTAGAATTATCTATTTGTATTTACTTTCTCTTCTTTGAAAACTTTCTTTTCTAACATAAAATCTTTCTCTTTTATTTGATATGAGAGTTTTATAGTTTCTTCTATATTAAAAGAAGAAAGATTAAAAGTTCTAAAACCAAATTCATACACTCCTTTTTTAAGATTCGTTTTAATTTTGGTAGAACTAGAACCAGTAGAAAGGTCTTTTATGTAGAGGTTTTCTGATACTTTTTTATCACCAATCATTAAATTTTTAAAACTAAAATCTACTTTAGAAGTTATCTTAATTTTATAATCTATATAATTTTTACCAGTTGGTAAACCAGAAATATGTTTCGTCTTTTTTGCTTCTACTATTTCTATATAATCTGTGCAACTACATAAAACTAAAGTAAAAAGAAGTGCTGTTTTTTTGAATTTATTCATAATTATTTGGCTAAAACAAACTTTTTAGTTGTGCTATATGTATTGTTAAATACTCTAATTAAATACACATTGTTTGTAAGTGTATTAACATTAATTTGTTTGTCAGTATTTAATTTTCCTCTTTTTACAATACCACCAACAACATTATAAATTTCATAACTTAAATTTTGTAAATTATTAGAAATAGACAATTTTAAATTGTTGTTTGTTAATGGATTTGGGTATAAAGCTACCTGCAAAGAATTTGCTACAGTTTGTTCTATATTTAAAGCAGCTTGAGAAATACTAACTTCCCATAAACCTCTACCAAAAGTTGCAGCTACTAATTTTTCTGCAGTGTAGTTAATCTCAATATCTTTTACATCTACATTTGGCATTCCTTGTCCTAATTTTTTCCAATTTGCACCATCATCATCTGTATAATAAACACCAATATTTGTAGCTACAAAAAGTGTTGTGGAGCCTGTAGCTTGTTGATACAGAATTTTATTAATAATTACATCTGGTAAATTGTTGGTAATGTTTGTAAAATTAACACCACCATCAATAGATTTGAATACTTTGTTCCCTGCATTATATCCTTTGCTAGAAACATAAATTAAATTATTATTAGATGCACTAAAGTCTATAGATTCAATTGATACATTATTGCCAATGTTTGCACCTCCATTAATTGAAGTAACAGCAGAACCATCTGTTGGTATTTTTCTAATTATATTATTGTCTGAAATTGCAAGAACCAAACCTGAATGCGTATTAAATTTATAAGCCTTGTTTCCAGAATCCATATTAGTTGCTGTTAATTGAGTTCCATCATCTACAATCTTGTAAAACCCAGTTGGTAAAGGATTACCATCATCATCTTCTCCTTTACTTGCATTAATATATAAAATTGAAGGGTCAGTTCTGTCTAGCTCCATATAATGATGAAATGCTATTCCTTGAGGTACTGACCAGTAATCACCACTTCTTTCTCCTTTAAAACCGTTGTCAGATTTAAGAATAAGCCCTCCTTGATTTGTACTATATCTAATATTGGGATTGTTGTAATTGATAGCGGTTTCTATTCCATCTCCTAATGCTAAAGCATACCAAACACCATTTACTTTTGAAAAACTATCATTGTCTTGGTTACCTGTCATATAATCATCACCATCAACATTTGGATTTATAGCAACTGAATAATGTTGTGTAACAAGGGCTTTAGCAGATTTATATTCTATAATTGGTTTTTGATCGGTGTTTGAAGCATATGTCATATAATTTAGACCTCCATCATTAACGCTCCAGAATTTTAAATTACCATCTAATTGACCTAATCTGTGATGGTCTGAATGAATATAGTTACCATCAGAAGTTGTTCCTCATGCTGGATTAGCTGGGTCTGACCAATAACCATTTAAAGATCTATACCAAGAATTACCATTATCAGTAGAATGAGTTCCGTTAAACTCACCAGAAATAACCATATTGTTTTTTACGATTAATGCTTGGTTGTAGCCACCTTGAGAATTGTATTCTGCAGGTACTGTACCTACATTAGAAAAAGAGTTGGCAGTTTCATCATACACTTGTATTTGACCAGCCATATTTTGAATATAAAATTTACCATCTTCACCAACAGTTACTGCTTTTTTATCAAAACTACCTGAAATTCCATTTACAAATTTCCAATTTGCATCGTTGGTGTAATCGTCTGTAAAAACTACATCAAAAATACCTGTATACATAATTTTGTTTCCACTTACAGCAACTCTCCCTAAATTGGCATTATTATATTGTGCATCAAAAGCTTGAGTCCAAGTAGAACCACCATCAGAAGTTTTACTTACTCCAGTTGTTGTTCCAACAAATACAGTATTATCATCGACAACAACTAAATCTCCTGTTAATTTATTTTGATTTAAAGTATAGGATAAATTTGTAGAGGTAAATGTTTCTCCACCATCTGTAGTTTTTAAAACCCCAATAGATTTTACATGTTCAGCATCATAATCTCCTGTAGAAACATATATTGTTCTGTTTGTATAATTGCTAAAATCAGTTGTGCTTGCCATTTTAATGTCTGTAACACCAATACCAGCTACTAAATCTAGTTTAGGAGACCAGTTTGCACCACCATCTGTAGATTTCCAAATCCCTCCATTTGGTGCACCTACAAATAAGACGTCTTTAGTTGCATCTGATGGATGTGCAATTCTTAAAAATGCATTTAACCTTCCCATTTGTGGGTAGTTTGGGTATCCGTTTTTGTTAGGTAAATCTTGTGCGCCAACATTAGTCCAATTTGGTTGTGCTTTTAAGCTCTTTTGTTGTTTTCTTTTTGCAATTTTACCATCAACGTTTAAAATACCTGCATTGTAAAATGCTAAATTTTCATCAGGAAAAGTACCATCTGCATTAATTCGCATTCTCCAATATTCTGCCCATCTATTAAAATGTTTATACTCTTTTAGGTCATTAATATTTTTTAAATCATAAGATTTAATTTCTTCTTTCTTTTTTTCTATAATTTTAAAGTAATTAATAGCACCTTTTTTTGAAGCTAGTTTGTAGTCGAATCTGTTTTTCTGTTGACCAAAAGTAATTGATGTTAGAAAAATACTCATAAAAATAAAAGCAATAATACCTTTATGAGTTGAAGAGTTTTTAAGTGTAGTTTTTTGCATAGTTCAGTTAATGTTTAGTTTATAAGTTACTGTAAAGAAACAATATATTTTTAAATTATAAAAAAAATAGAGGTAATCAAACAGTTGCGAACTAGGGTTTTACTAATGGAATAGTTGAATACAAATTGATTTTAGATGGTTTGTTATACAATTTTAGAAGGAAATTTTCTAATCTTCTTAAACTACTATTTATGATTAGTAAATTCTTTGATAGGTTGTACAAATTTGAAGTTTAAAAAGATATAAACGAAAGTTTATTTTTAAATTACCTATTCTGATTAAAAAAACCAGTGCCAACACCAATTACACGTTCATAAAAACTACCAAAAGGTTTGTAATAAGTAATAACAGTATACTCATTTTCAGTTTCAAAAAAAGTGCCATTTACCTCATTTGCATTAACATTACCATCAGAATCTACAGTAGCAAAAGTGTAATTGTAAAATCCTTGTTTTAAAAGAACTTTTCCAAAATATGCTTTTTCTTCTATATTGTAAGTTAGTTTGTTGGCTTCATCTATTTTAAAATCGTTAAAAGCACCATACACATAAACTTTTTTATTTTTAAAGGGCTCATCTGCTAAAAGGGAAAAATGCATCATTGCATAATCTGCTTCTGTTCTAGAGTCATTAGCTTCTATAGTTCTAATAATAAATTGTCCATTTATATCTGGGTTAAATTTATATTCTCTGTAAGGATTGTATGTAAAAGGATATAAATAATGATGAAAAATATCTCTCTTTTCTACCTTGACCACATTTAAACTATTATTTCTGATAATTTTATTATCGAAGTTTAAATATTCATTTCCTCCCCAAAAGTTAGTCTTATTTGTATATGTATAAAGAAGTTGACTTGGTTTAAAAAATGTAGGTTGTAAATTGGTTATTTTTTCATCCCAATTATTATTTTTTAAAAGGACTACGTTTATTTCTTGCTGTGGATTATTTATTTTAATCTTAGGATGATTTACAGAAAACTGAATCGTTTGTTGCGTATTTAGTGTTTTTGTATTTCTACTTCTATCTACATTAACACCAATAATAGTAGCGTTTTCATACAACACAAAACGTCTAGTAAATATAACTTCATCATCATAATTTAAAATTGATAAAAGGTAATTTCCGCTTTTTTTAATAACTGTATTTATATTCGGAATTTTTACAGCATAATGTGTGTAGTTTTGAAAAGTATTAAAAGAATTAGTTACATCTATAATTGTATTTTGGTCAAAACCATCAATATATTGGCTAGAAGATAATCTGCTAGATTGCCAATCATGGGTCATGTGCTCTATTTTATATTGATAATCTTTGCTGTCTGCATCTAAATCATCAAAAGACAACTCTAAAACAGTGCCTAAAGTTACAATTGACGTAAACGTATTTCCTTCTAAAGGTCTTAATTGAATAGATTTTATGTTCTGTGCATATATAAAACCAACAAATAGATTTAAAAAAAATAATAAGAGTGTTTTTACCATTCTACAAAAATATCAATCATTTTTTATAAAATAGCAAAAGCTAAGCCAAAAATAGATTTAGTATAAATTTTAAAACAAAAAAATTATTTAGAATAATTATAAATAATAATAATTAACGAACTTATAAGAGATTTTATGTTTAGAATAATTGCTAAAATCCGTAAATTTGCATCGATTTTTTTAGATAACTAACAATTCCAAATTACTATGTCAAAAGACATTCGTATTAAAAAAGGCTTAGATATTAAGCTTGTTGGCGAAGCAGAAAAAACAACTACAAACAGTTCTTTAAGTAGTGTTTATGCTATAAAGCCAGAAGATTTTCACGGAATTACACCCAAACTTGTTGCCAAAGAAGGAGCAGAAGTAAAAGCAGGAGATACACTTTTTTATTCTAAAAGTGATGAACGCATTTTATTTCCAAGTCCTGTTTCTGGTAAAGTTACAGAGGTAATTCGTGGAGCAAGAAGAAAAGTATTAGCAATTAAAATTGCTGCAGATACAAAACAAGTTCACATAGATTTTGGTAAAAAAGACGCCTCAAAAATGTCTGCTGAAGAAGTGAAAAATCACTTATTTGGTTCAGGTTGTTGGCCATTTATCAAACAACGTCCTTATGATGTTGTTGCAAACCCAAATCAAGCACCAAAAGCAATTTTTGTTTCTGGCTATGCAAGTGCACCTTTAGCAGCAGATCTAGAATATACTTTAATTGGTAAAGAAGCAGAATTACAAGCAGCTATTACTGCTGTTTCTAAATTAACAGAAGGCTCAGTACACGTTTCTGTTGGGGCAAATTCTAATTCTCCTTTAGCTAACTTATCTGGTGTAGAAATTCATAAAGTTTCAGGTCCACACCCATCAGGAAATGTGGGGACTCAAATTGCAAACATAAGTCCTATTAACAAAGGCGAAGTTGTTTGGGTAGTTACACCTCAAGATTTGGTTATAATTGGTGAGTTATTGTTAACAGGTAAGTTTAATGCAGAAAGAACAATTGCGTTAACAGGTTCTCAGTTTAACAAACCACAATATGTAACTGCAATTGCAGGAGCAACTATTTCAGATATTACTGCAAATAATTTGAATGATGATAATACAAGAATCATTAGTGGTAATGTATTATCAGGTAAACAAGTAAAAGAAGATGGTTTTATTGGTTATTATGATAATCAAATAACAGCTATCCCAGAAGGAGATGATTATGAATTCTTTGGATGGAACAAGCCGATTTTTAATAAAATATCTACTTCTAGAGCTTTAACTTTTTCTTGGTTAACGCCAAAGAAAAAATACGATTTGAACACCAATACAAATGGAGAGCATAGAGCTTTTGTGGTAACAGGTTCTTATGAAGAGGTTTTTCCTTTAGATATTTATCCAATGCAATTGTTAAAAGCATTTATGATACAAGATTTAGATGAAATGGAAGCATTAGGTGGTTATGAAGTGGCTCCAGAAGATTTTGCATTAACCGAATTTATTTGTGTGTCTAAGCAGCCACATCAAAAAATAATTCGTGAAGGTTTAGATTTAATGAGACAAGAATTAGGATAAGATTATGAGCTTAAAACAAAACTTACATAATTTAAAAGAGAAATATAAAGGCACAAAAATGGCACCTGCATTTAATGCAATCCATACCTTTTTATATTTACCAAATGAAGTTACTCATGGAGGAACTCATATAAAAGCAGCAGACGACTTAAAGCGTACAATGAATATTGTAATTATGGCTTTAGTTCCTTGTTTAATTTTTGGAATGTTCAATGCAGGTTATCAACATTATGCAGCAATAGATGGTTCTTTAAGAGCAGATGTGTTAGCAAATTTTTTCACTTTTGATAATCTATGGATTGGAATCATAAAAGTATTACCATTAGTAATCGTTTCTTATGGAGTTGGTTTAATTGTAGAATTTATTTTTGCAGTAATTAAAGGCCATGAAGTAGAAGAAGGGTACTTAGTAACAGGTATGTTAGTGCCTTTAATTGTACCAATTGATACTCCACTTTGGATGTTGGCAGTTGCTGTAATTTTTGGTGTTGTAATTGGTAAAGAAGTATTTGGTGGTACAGGAATGAATATTTTAAATCCTGCACTTACTATTAGAGCCTTCTTGTTTTTTGCATATCCAACTTGGATGTCTGGAGACAAAGTTTGGGTGTATGATGCTGTAAATAGAACAGGAACTGCAGATGCAATTTCTGGAGAAACTATTTTAGGAAGTTACGCTCAAAATCAAGAAGTATTGTATTCTAATTGGGACAAATTTATGGGCTTTATTCCAGGTTCTGTAGGAGAAACATCAACATTACTAATTCTTTTAGGAGCTGCAATTTTAGTGTTTACAAAAATTGGAAGTTGGCGAATTATAGTATCAACATTTGCAGGAGCAGCAGTTATGGGGTTAATTTTTAATCAAATAGTAGCAGCAGATATTATTACTGAATCTAGCAAGTTTTATGGTTTAATGAATACAGTTTGGTATGAGCATTTAATGATTGGTGGTTTGGCATTTGGTGCTGTTTTTATGGCAACAGATCCAGTAACTGGCTCACAAACAAATAAAGGAAAATGGATTTACGGTTTCCTAATTGGTTTTATCTCAATTATGATTCGTGTCTTTAATCCTGCATATCCAGAAGGCGTATTTTTAGCAATTTTATTGATGAATGTATTTGCGCCAACAATAGACCATTATGTGGTTCAAGGAAACGTAAAAAAGAGATTAAAACGTGCTAAAGTTAAAACTGCCTAGATATGAGTAAGAGAACAGATAGTAATGGTTATACAATGATTTTCGCTGTAATTATGGTGTTAGTTGTTGGTTCTTTGTTAGCTTTTTTAGCATCGTCTTTAAAGCCTAGAATCAAAGAAAACGAAAGAATAGAAAAGCAGCAAAACATTTTGTATGCAATGGGTGTAAATGAAAATGAAGAAGGTAGTGCCAACTTTGTATCTACATCAGTTGCAGGAGAAGAGTTTGCAAAATACATCAAAAAACAAATTGTTATAGAAGGAGATAAAATTTCTGAAAGCGATGATGCTTATTTAATTGATGTTAAAAAGCAACAAGCAAATGCAAAAGAGGGCTTAGTAAGAAAGTTACCTTTATTTGTTGGCGAAAAAGATGGTAAAACATTTTATGTTGCACCAATTAGAGGAAAAGGTCTTTGGGATGCAATTTGGGGGTATGTTTCTATGGATGAAAATATGGTGGTACAAGGAGCATATTTTGATCATAAAGGAGAAACACCTGGTTTAGGTGCCAACATAAAGCAACGTTATTTTATGGACGATTTTATTGGTGAGCACTTAATGTCTGCTTCAGGAGAGTTCAAAGG
>JBGCFX010000225.1:0-7593 GCA_045110395.1 Polaribacter sp. | reverse complement strand
AAAAATTTGATGAGTATAAAAAACATTTCGAAAACTTAAATGATGTGTTAATTAGAAATAATTTTGATGTTTCTGGTGTAGTTTTAAAGAAAGAAAAAAGTAAACTAAAAACAGAAATTAAGTTAGACACCAACATTAATATCAAATTAGATGTAGATGCACCAGAAGCAGCTTCAGAATATTTAGAGAGAGGTTATGATGAAGAAAAGAAAATGAAGTTTTATAAGGTGTATTTTAATGAGGAAAAGTAGTTTTGTTAGTTGTAATTATCTTATTTGAAAATGAAAAAAACAATAAAATATTTAAGTTTAATTAATGTTTTAGGGTTTTCACTAGTTTCTATCATTCTAATTCTTTCTATTTTAATAAAACCTTTTGCTTGGAGTGAGTTTTTAATTGCTTTAAATCTTTTGATAAGTATCCCATTTATAATATCTGGTGTAATAATTCTAAAGAATATTAAAAATCCAAATAAACAACAAGTTCAAAATACTTTAATCTCAGTTTTTCTCGTTCTTTGGCTGCCTAGTTTAAGTCTTCCTTTTTTTTATGAAACTGGAGGTTTCATAATATCATTAACAATGTTATTAATTGGACTTTTTGGAGTGTTAAAAATAACGAATATAAATTATAAAATGATTTTTATAAATAGTGTTGGGTTAACTTTTTTAATTATAAACCTTTTAGTTGTTTTCAATATTATTAGAGATATGATTTAACAAAGTGATAAGGGAGTTTTAATTATTATCAATAAATTCCTCAACCTCAAAAAGAGCTTTAAAATGCTTTAAAATTTTACTTTTCACTTCTTCTAAATCTACTTTTTCACCTAACTCAGCTTCCATAGAAGTAACTGCTTTTCCCTTTATTCCACAAGGTATAATATTATCAAAATAACCAAGATTCACATTTGCATTTAAGGCAAAACCATGCATAGTTACCCATCTAGAAGAACGAATTCCCATAGCACAAATTTTACGAGCAAAAGGTGTATCAACATCCAGCCAAACTCCAGTTTCTCCTTTGCTTCTTGTTCCTTTTATGCCATATTCTGCAATGGTTAAAATAATGGTTTCTTCTAAAAATCGGAGGTATTTATGAATGTCAGTAAAGAAGTTTTCTAAATCTAAAATAGGATAACCAACAATTTGTCCAGGCCCATGGTAGGTAATATCTCCACCTCTGTTTATCTTATAAAAAGTAGCGTTTTTTTCTGCAAGTTGTTTTTCATTTAAGAGTAAATTAGTCAAATCTCCACTTTTACCAAGCGTATACACATGAGGATGCTCTACAAACAAAAAGTGATTTTTGGTTTCATTTTTGTTGTTATTTCTTCGATTGTCAATTTTTACATCAACAATTTGTTGTAGTAATTGTGTTTGAAAATCCCAAGTTTCTTTGTAATCTTTTACAGATAAGTCTTTTAAGAGTATATTTCTATTCATAAATTTGATTACAAAGATAATTATTTCCTTATATTTGAGGAATGCAAAAATATGCTATTTTAAATTATATCTTATGAAATTTAAATTACCCCTTCTTCTTTTTTTAACGTTGTTTTTTATCAACATTAATAATACTTTTAGTCAAAAGATACTCAAACTTGTTAATGAAAATAGTTTTCAATTTCAGAATAAAACAAAGTTAAACAGTAAAATTAATCCAAAGAATTATTCAATTTTTAGTTTAGACAATACCTCTTTGCAAAAATCAGTAGATAAACAATTAAATAAACAAGAAGCTATTATAGAATTACCAGATGGGAATGGTAATTTTTTAAAATATCAATTAAAAGAAATTTTTACATTAGATAAAGAGTTGGCAAAAAAATACCCAATGATTAAATCTTATGTTGCAGTTGGTATAGATAACCCTAATTTTTCTGCAAGAATAAGTATGGGTTTAGATGGTTTTCATGCTTTGGTAAAAACTGATGAAAATGGTACGCTTTATATAGACCCATATACAAAAGATAAAAAAGAATATATCGTTTACAAAAGAGCAGATTTAGACAGCCAAGGTAAAGATTTTGAGTGTTTGGTTAACGATGCTAAAACGCTTTCAAGAGTTACGCAATCTAAAAACGCAGCAGCAGATGATGTACAGTTAAGAGAATTCGATTTAGCCTTAGCTTGTACAGGAGAGTATGCTCAGTTTCATTTGACAAGACAGGGTATTTCTGCTTCTGCAACAGACGCAACAAAAAAAGCTGCAGTTTTATCTGCAATGAATACCTCAATTACAAGAGTGAATAACGTTTTCGAAAAAGATTTATCTGTAACATTAAAGATAATTGCTACAAATGATAATATTATTTTCTTAGATGGTAATACAGATAATTTAACCAATAGTAATGAAGGTATTTTAATTGATGAAATTCAATCTGTTATAGATACCAGAATAGGTTCTGCAAATTATGATATTGGTCATGTGTTTAGTACAGGAGACAATGCTGGTGTTGCAATTTTTGAATCTGTTTGCCAAACTAATCAAAAATCGAGAGGAGTTACAGGTAGAGTAGTTCCTGTTGGAGATGCTTTTGATATCGATTTTGTAGCGCATGAAATTGGGCATCAATTTGGTGCCACACATACTTATAATAATTCTTGTGGTGGTCAAAGAACAAACTCTACAGCAGTAGAGCCAGGAAGTGGATCTACAATTATGGCGTATGCAGGAATTTGTTCGCCAAACGTACAAAGTAATAGTGATGATTATTTTCATACAGTTAGCATTACCCAAATAAAAAATTATGTAACTAACTCTACTACTAATTGTGTAACTTTAAAAGGAGCTGTAAATCCTGCACCAGTTGTAAATGCAGGTTCAGATTATAACATTCCTAAATCTACACCTTTTGTTTTAAGAGGAAATGCAACAGATACAAACAACCCTAATTCATTAACTTATAATTGGGAGCAAGTAGATACAGAAATAGCAACAATGGCGCCTTTAGCTACAAATTCAGGAGGTCCAATGTTTAGATCTTTGCCTTCTAAAATAGCATCAGATAGATATATGCCAGCTTTACAAACTGTTGTTGCTGGTAACACTTCTTCAACTTGGGAGGTTGTACCTTCTGTAACTAGAAATATGGATTTTGCACTTACAGTTAGAGATAATGACGTAAATGGAGGAGCAACTTCTAGAGATGATATGCGAGTTACAGTTTTAAACGCAGATCCGTTTACGGTTTCTGTACCAAATGCTTCCATAATTTGGGATGCAGGTACAACTCAAACTATTTCATGGAATAAAGGCACAACAGATGTTGCCCCAATTAATTGCTCGTTTGTAAATATTAAACTTTCTGTAGATGGTGGACTTACGTTTCCTATCACTATAAAAGCGAACACACCAAATGATGGGAGTGAAGCTATTGTAGTGCCAAATAATGTTTCTACAAAAGCAAGAATTATGGTAGAAGCAGCAGACAATATTTTTTATAATGTAAATGCTGGTAATTTTACTATACAATCTACAATACCAACGTTTGTTTTAACAAACCCAAATGGAACTCAATTTGTATGTAATACTGGGAATGAAGAAGCTAATTTTGTGTTGAATTTTGATTTTGTAAATAGTTTTTCTGAAAACGTAACACTTTCAGCAACTTTACCAAACGATTTGAATGGAGCAATTGTTACTTTTAGTCCAACTTCTTTAAATGCTGATGGTAATGTAACTATGAATGTAAAAAACCTGAATGGCAAAACATCAAAATCTTATACCATTAATGTACAAGGAACTTCTAATTCAGTGACTAATAATATTAATGTAGATTTGAATATCACTCAAAGTAGTTTTAATCAAGTTGTTTTAACTTCACCAACTAATGGGATTACAGGACATAGTTTAAAAGATAATTTACAATGGGTTTTAGATGCAAATGCATCATCTTATGATGTAGAAGTAGCAACAGATTTTAGTTTTACTAATATCGTTTTAAGCGGAAATGTAATTTCAAATTCATATAACATTGTATCACTTCAAGGAAATACAACCTATTATTGGCGAGTAAAACCTAAAAATAGTTGTGGCGAAGGTGTTTTTTCTAATACTTTTAATTTTACAACAAGTGCACCTTATTGTCTATCTACATTTACAGATGAAGCCAATGGTTCAGAGCATATTACAAATGTTACTTTTAATACCATCAATAATAATTCTGGGAATGATACAGAAGATGGTTATCAAGATTTTTCAGCTATAAGTACCAATGTTAAAAGAGGAGATTCACATCAAATTAGTGTGTCTTTTAATACAGGAGATTATAGAGATCATTGCTATGTGTTTATAGATTGGAATCAAGATTTAGTCTTTAATACCACCAATGAAAGGTACGATTTAGGCAATAGATTTGATAGTAATGTTGCAGATGGAACCACAGAAGTTGCAACCTCTACTTTTACAATACCAATACCAGCTGATGCTAAATTTGGAAGCACAGGAATGAGAGTAATTGTTGAGTATTTTGGGGATGGAGCACCAAATGGAGAAGGTCCTTGTGATGCTGATCATCAATCTGAATGGGGAGAAACAGAAGATTACACAGTTGTTGTAGACAATCCTACTTCTATAAAAGATGTCGCTTTTGATAATTTTAATTTGTACCCAAACCCTACAAAGGGAGCATTTACTTTAACACTTCAGTTAGTAAATACTGATAAAACTACATTGCAATTATTTGATGTAAGAGGAAGATTAATTGACGAGAAAAAATATTTGAACACGAAAACCAATTTTTCTGAAAAAATATTTTTTGAAAAAGCATCAGCAGGTTTGTATTTATTAAGAGTGATAAATGGAGGCAAGCAAACTACAAGAAAATTGATAGTTAATTAGATAGAAATTGTTAAAAAAATAAAAGCCTCATTTAAAACATTAAATGAGGCTTTTTTTATGAGTACCATTTTTTATTATCCTAAAAAAGGGTATTTATAATCTTGTGGAGTTACAAATGTTTCTTTTATCAATCTAACAGAAGTCCATCTTAATAAATTTTGTGCAGAACCTGCTTTGTCATTTGTACCTGATGCTCTTGCACCACCAAATGGTTGCTGACCAACAACAGCTCCTGTTGGTTTGTCATTAATATAAAAGTTTCCTGCAGCATTTTCTAATGCTTTAGACGCTTTTTCAACTATATATCTATCAGTAGAAAATATGGCACCTGTTAATGCATATTCAGTAGATTCATCCACTAATTTTAATGAATTTTCCCATTCAGCATCTTCATACACATAAATAGTCATGACTGGGCCAAAAAGTTCAGTAGTCATTGTAGAAAATGTTGGCGACTTTGCTAAAATCACGGTTGGCTCTATAAAGTATCCTTTAGATTTATCATAATTACCACCAATAATTACGTCTGCATTTGCATCAGCTTTAGCTTCATCAATATATTTTGCAATTTTATCGAAAGAACCTTCGTGAATTACAGCATTTACAAAGTTTGATGGATCTTCTGGAGAACCCATTTTTAACTCTGATGTTTGTGCAATTAAATATTTTTTAACATCTGCCCAAATAGAAGCAGGAATGTAAGAACGTGAAGCAGCAGAACATTTCTGACCTTGATATTCAAAAGAACCTCTTACAATTGCTGTTGCAACTTGAAGTGGATTTGATGAATTATGAGCCCAAATAAAATCTTTACCACCAGTTTCTCCTACAATTCTTGGGTAGGTTTTATAGGTGTGGATGTTGTTTCCTATTTGTTTCCATAAATTTTTGAAAACGGTTGTAGAGCCTGTAAAATGTAATCCAGAAAAATCTGGAGAAGATAAACAAGCATCAGAAATCATTATAGGATCTCCGTAAACTACATTAATAACGCCATCAGGTAAACCAGCTTCTTTAAATAAATCTACAATTACTTGTGCAGAATATGCTTGATGATCAGAAGGTTTCCAAACTACAACATTACCCATTAAAGCTGCTGCTGCAGGTAAATTTGCTGCAATAGAAGTAAAGTTAAAAGGTGAAATAGCGTATACAAAACCTTCTAAAGGTCTGTACTCAACTCTGTTCCAAATTCCTAGTGCAGATGCTGGCTGATCTTTAAAAATATCAGTCATATATTGTACATTAAATCTAAAGAAATCGATCATTTCACAAGCAGCATCAATTTCTGCTTGATGTACATTTTTTGATTGCGCAATCATTGTTGATGCGTTCATTTTTGCTCTGTAAGGCCCTGCTAAAAGCTCTGCAGCTTTTAAGAAAATAGACGCTCTCTCCATCCAAGAAACAGAAGACCAAGCTTGTCTTGCAGCTAAAGCTGTAGATATTGCTTCATCTACATGGCTTTTATCTGCTGTATGATATTGCCCAACCACATGTTTATGGTCATGAGGAGGTGTAATGTTTTTGGTATTACCAGTTCTAATTTCCTGACCATTAATATGCATTGGCACATCAATATTAGAATTGAACATTTCTTTATACGTTGCTAATAATTCTGTTCTTTCAGGAGAACCAGGAGCATACCCTTTAACTGGTTCATTTACTGCTACAGGAACATTAAAAAATCCTCTTGCCATATTTTATGTTTTTAAATTTGAATCGACTAGTTTTAAAGTAGCAAAGTTACAGTTTTTGTTTCAATAAATTTAGCTGTTTTTTGATGTCTTTTATTATGATTAATTCAATAATATTATCAAAAAGTAAAATTTATCATAAATAATTACAAAAGTATATGTTTACGATAACCTATCTTCCTTTGAGAAAAACAATTCAGCAAAAAAATTCTTTAGAAAACAATGGTTTACAGATTGGCTATCAGAAAACAAAGATTTTTATCAAGATGTTATTTTAGAATTTCATCAAAAAGGAAATTTGAAGAAACTATGGGCTTTGCTTCTGTAGAAAAAAGAAAATATCTCTATGAATATGTTGTATTTAGATTTGTTAGCTTAATAGATAGCAAAAGAAATTAAAGCTATTACAATAGTGCCAAAAATGCTGAGTATAAAATACCAGAAATTTAATAATAGAAATTTTAAAAATGTTTTTATATATCCTTGATTATAAAATTTCTTCATAGCCAAATATAAGTAGAGTAAAAAAAGTAAAACCGGAATCCAAAACTCTTCTACTTTAATAAATAAGGAAACAATTAAAAACAAACCTAGCATCATAAATAATACAGTTTGTGTGTGAAACGCAAATATTAAATGATCTACATAAGTAAATTTTCTTCTGATGTAGAATAGTTTTAAAAATAATGTAAATAAAGGAAGAAAAATAAATAGCGCTACAGAACCATAAGAAATTATTTCTTTACCAAACCTATTTTGCTCTTCATCATTTTCAAAAACACCATGAAATCTTTTTACTCTTTGATATATAAAACGATTTTTAAAAGTTTTTTCTAAACCTAAACTATCTAAAGATTCATCTGTAGATAATGCTTTATGGTCTTCATAAAAGTTTCTCATTTTACCTAACTCAAAACCAAAAACATTAATTTTAGAAATTGCTTTTTTCTTTTTTGGTGTTTTGTTTTCTTTGGCTTCTTTTTCTATTTCATCTATAATTTTTTTCTTTGTTTTTTTTGGGATAGGAATGTAGGAATTTTCCAATTTTTTT
>JBGCFX010000224.1:0-6141 GCA_045110395.1 Polaribacter sp. | reverse complement strand
GAGGTGTTTCTAATAGTGGTTTATTATTTAAAATAAGTTTGTTTTAAGTATTTTTGAAGTATGAAAATAACAACACTTTTCTTCGGAATTACTTCAGATTTAATTAATGAAACTCAATTAGAGTTAACGTTTGAAAATGCTATTTCTGTCGCAGATTTTAAATCTTTATTGATGCAAAAATATCCGCAGTTAAAAAACTTTGATTCATATGCAATTGCAGTAAATGAAACTTATGCTACAAACGATTTAGTTTTAAAAGAAAATGATGTGGTAGCTATAATTCCTCCTGTTAGTGGTGGGTAAAAAACTCCGTGAATCTTAGTGTTTTTCTCTGTGAAACCCTGTGTAATTAATTTTTTAACGCAAATACTTCTTATGAATATAAAAAGTACCAAAAGGTATAATAGAAGCAACAAGAACATTTCTTAACGTTTTATTGTCCCAATTCATTTCTTTTTTTATCATTATTGCTAAAATAATATAGAGCATAAAAAGAATTCCATGAGGCATTCCTAATAGTTTTACATAAGATTCATCACCTTGTAAATATTTAATAGGAGTTGCAACAAACAACAATAGTAAGTAAGAAACTCCTTCTAAAAAACTGATAACTCTAAAGATATTTTTCATTTTTTTTTGAAATATGCTGTCAGTTCGAGTGATTTTGATTTTTCATCAAAATTGTATCGAGAACTTTGGTTTAAAAATATGAACAAAGATACATTTTGAATCACTATTTTTGCTATTCAATGAAAAGAACTTCCATAAAAATCACATCTAAAAAATTAGATTTACAAGAATGTTACAATTTTGTAGAAGATGATTCTTGTGGTGGAATTTCCGCTTTTATAGGCACTGTTAGAAACGACACTCAAGGAAAAGAAGTAACCCAGCTAGATTTTTCTACCTACAAACCAATGGCAATTAAAGAAATGAAAAAAATTGCAGATTTGGTTTTAGAAAAATTTGATGTTTATAAAATTGCAATTCATCATGCAGAAGGAATGTTGCAAATTGGTGATATTCCTGTAATAATTACGGTTTCTTCTAAACATAGAAAAGCCGCTTTTTTAGCTTGTGAATTTGCAATAGATACTTTAAAAGAAACTGTCCCAATCTGGAAAAAAGAACATTTTTCTGATGGAGAGGTTTGGGTAAATGCACATCCTTAAATTAAGTCGACAGTCTCAGTTTTAAGTCTCAGTGAAAAACTGAATACTGTTATTGTAAACTACTAACTGTTTTCCTGCTTTGTAACCACAAATAAAATTGTAAACCAAACAAAATAGCCCCAGACAATAAATGAATGGCTTGTGTACCCAAAGGAAATTCTGCATAATACATTAAAATTCCTGTTATGGTTTCTAAAAAGATTAAAAAGACAATCCAATTAACCAATTGATAACCTAATTTTTTTATTTGATTGATGTAAAACATTCCAAAGTTTACCAAAACTATTGCAATTGTAAAAGATCTATGAAAGTAGAATTTAAAATTTGGATCCATCAAACTATAATTTTTGTTTTCAAAACCAAATTGTTTTACCTGTTCATCAATAAATTGTCTTACTTGTGTACCCATTGCAATTTGTATCAACGAAAAAATGACAGAAACAATTAGTAATTTATTAAATAATGAATTGTAGTTGTATGTTTTTTTATCAGAAACTATAAATTTTAGCCACAATAAAAGCGCAATAATAATCAACCCAACAACCATATGAATGGTAATAATTTCTGGAGTTAAATTAGTATCTACCACAGTTTTTCCTAGCCAAGCTTCAAACAGCATTAAAAAGAAAGCACCAAATGCTAGATATGGAATCCTTCTGTCTGTTTTCCAAAATTTTGTGGCTCCATAAATTAAGAAAAGAAATACAAAACCTGCTAAAACAGAAACCAATCTATTGATATATTCTGTCCAAGTATGGTATTTATTAAATTTATTATAATCGTGTTTGGTGTATTTTCCCCAGTTTTTTGTATCAAATTCTGATGCTGTTTTAATATCTTTTTCAGCAACAAATAAAACTTCATCTTTAATGATGATAAAACCCTCTTTAAACTCAGTATTTGGTTTCCAAGTGATTTGTTCTTCAGATGTTGGCGGAATTAAATAGCCAAAACATTTTGGCCAATCAGGACAGCCCATTCCAGAACCAGTCATTCTTACAACAGAACCAGCTAAAAAGATTAAATAAACAGAAATAATTGATAACTGAACAATTTTTGGAAATCGATTTTTCATCAAAAAAATATATTTATACAAAAATACGCCAAAAAGAGCTTGTTTAAAAGATTTTAAAATAACTTATCTCTTATGTAAAAAAAGTCTAAATAATAGCCAAAAAAAACCCGATAATTCTAAATTATCGGGTTTTGTAAAAAATTTAAGAATATAATTAGATAACTCTAACGTCTACTGCGTTTAAACCTTTTCTACCTTCTTTCAAGTCAAATTCTACTGCATCACCTTCTCTAATTTCGTCAATTAAACCTGATACGTGTACAAAATACTCTGTGTTTGAATCATCTTCTGTTACGAATCCAAATCCTTTAGATTCGTTGAAGAATTTTACTGTGCCTTTTTTCACTTTGTTATATAATAAATGTTAATAATAATACAAATATACGCTTATAATTAATTGGTTTTACAAAAACACTGGTTTTAATAGTTTGTTTAACGTTTGTAAAGAGAAAAGAAGTTTATAAAAATGAATATTTACAGACAGTAAAATTCACAATAAAAAAAAATAAAAACTTATTTTAAGAATGTCAATGAAAATGGTGCTTGCAGCGTTTTTTTAATAATAAAATACTGAAAATCAGATTGTTAAAATTGTAATTTTTTAATGATAATTTTAACAAAATCACAAATTTGTTAAAAACTTCAAGGAATTTGTGAATAACTATGACTTTCATTTTGGAACAAAAAAAGCAATCTTTGTAGAAGTCGTTCTTAACGATTAATTAACTTTCAAATAACATCATTTTACTGTGGAAATTACGCAAATCATTAAAAGAGACTCTGAAACCAGTCTTTTTGAGTTAGACAAAATTACAAAAGCTATTGAAAACGCTATGAATTCCGTTAATAACGGAACAAGAGAAGATGCAATAGCAATTTCTAAAATTGTAATAGGTACCCTATTAGAAAGGAAGTTAAAAGAACCCAATTACACACCTACAGTAGAGCAAATACAAGATATTGTAGAAGATAAATTAATGGATAGCACATTTAGAGATGTTGCTAAAGCTTATATTTTATATAGAGATGAACAAGCTAGAAATAGAAAGCGTAATATTTTTGAAAAGAGATTAAATTTAAAACCTTATGATTATCCTGCATTAAATGAATATGTAGATGCCATTAGACACTCTTATTGGATTCATACAGAATTTAATTATACAAGTGATATACAGGATTTTAAATCAACACTTACAGAAGTAGAAAAAAATGCGATAAAAAATACGATGCTAGCAATTTCTCAAATAGAAGTTGCTGTGAAATCTTTTTGGGGAGACATTTATAAGAAAATGCCTAAGCCAGAAATAGGTTCTGTAGGTTCTACATTTGCAGAAAGTGAAGTACGTCATCATGATGCATATTCTCATTTATTAGAAATTTTAGGGCTAAACAACGAGTTTAAAAACTTGAAGAAGAAACCTGTAATTATGAGACGTGTTAATTATTTAGAAAGCGCTTTAAAAAATGTAAATAGCGAAGACAATAAAGAATTTTCAGAGTCTATTATTTTGTTTTCTTTATTTATAGAGCACGTTTCTTTATTCTCTCAGTTTTTAATTATTATGGCTTTTAATAAGCACAGAAATGTGTTAAAAGGTATTTCTAATGTAGTAGAAGCAACTTCTAAAGAAGAGCAAATTCATGGAGATTTTGGTATTGATATTATCAAAATAATTAAAGAAGAAAATCCAGATTGGTTTGATGAAGGGCATAGTTTATTAGTGCAAGAAACCTGTAAAGAAGCTTTCGAATCTGAAAGTAAAATAATCGATTGGATTTTTGAAAAAGGAGAATTAGATTTCTTACCTAAAAACGTAATTAAAGAATTTATTAAAAACAGATTCAACAAATCTTTAGTAAGCATTGGTATTGATGAAGTATTTGAAATTGATCAAGTATTATTAGCAGAAACAGATTGGTTTGATGATGAAATTATAGGAACCAAACACGGAGATTTCTTTGTAAAAAGATCTATTAACTACAGCAAAAGAACAAAAAGTATAACTAGCGACGACTTATTTTAAACTATGAACCTAAACGAACTAAAGACTACAACTACAGAGCTTACTGAGCACGAAAAGATGATTCAAGCAAGAAATCTTGCAAGAGAAAAAATGCTGAAAGATAAAAATGAACCAGAAATTGAGTGGCTAACAGAAAACAGCCGTAAATTTTTAGAATCTGGTTATTTAACAGGAGATACAACTCCAGAAGAAAGAATCCGTGAAATTGCAGACAATGCAGAACGTATTTTAAAAATCGATGGTTTTTCTGATAAGTTTTACAAATATATGGCTGCAGGATATTTCTCTTTAGCATCGCCAGTTTGGTCTAATTTCGGAAAAAAAAGAGGTTTACCTATTAGTTGTTTTGGTAGTCATGTTGCAGATGATATGGGAGATATTTTATTCTCACAATCAGAAGTTGGTATGATGTCTAAATTAGGAGGAGGAACTTCTGGTTATTTTGGTAAATTACGTGAAAGAGGAGCAGATGTTAAAAATAATGGTTCATCATCTGGTTCAGTACACATTATGCAATTGTTTGAAAAAATGGTTGATGTTGTAAGTCAAGGTTCAGTAAGAAGAGGTCGTTTTTCTCCTTATTTACCAATAGATCACAATGACATTAAAGAATTTTTAGAAATTGGTACAGAAGGAAATCCAATACAAGAATTAACCCATGGAGTTACTGTAAGTAATGCTTGGATGGAAGCAATGATTGCTGGTGATGTAGAAAAAAGAAGCATTTGGGCAAAAATATTACAAAGAAGAGGAGAAATAGGATATCCTTATATTCTGTTTAGCGACAATGCAAATAATGGTACTGTTGATGTTTACAAAGACAAAAACCACCAAATTTATGCAAGTAACTTGTGTACAGAAATTATGTTGCCTTCTAATGAAGATTGGTCTTTTGTGTGTTGTTTATCATCAATAAACTTAGTGCATTATGACAAATGGAAAGATACAGATGCTGTAGAAACCTTAGCATTCTTTTTAGATGCAGTAATGCAAGAATTTATCAATAAATTAGAAGTATACAAAAATTCAGAAGATAGAGATGATCAGTTTACGTTTCGTTTTATGGAAAAAGCATACAAATTTGCCAAAGAAAATAGAGCTTTAGGTTTAGGAGCTTTAGGTTGGCATTCTTTATTACAATCTAAAATGTTGGCTTTTGACAGTGCAGAAGCATATGCATTAAATAGTGAAATTTTTAAGGTGATTAAAGAAAAATCATACAAAGCCTCAGAAGAAATGGCAAAAATGTATGGAGAGCCAGCTGTTTTAAAAGGCTATGGAAGACGTAATACAACCTTAAATGCAGTTGCACCAACAACATCATCAGCATTTATTTTAGGGCAAGTTTCTCAAGGAATTGAGCCAATTTGGTCTAATATTTATGTAAAAGATATTGCTAAAATTAAAACGACTATCAAAAACCCTGTTTTAGAAAAATTATTAGAAGAGAAAGGTCAAAATACTTCTGATATTTGGAAAAGCATTAGAGATAATGATGGTTCTGTACAACATTTAAGCATTTTGTCTGAAGCAGAAAAAGACGTTTTTAAAACGTACTCTGAAATAGACCAAAATGTAATTGTATATCAAGCTGCAAACAGACAAAACCATATAGATCAAGGACAATCTATAAACATTATGGTGCATCCAGATATGCCAATTAAAGATGTAAATGCAGTATATATTAACGCTTGGAAATTAGGTGTAAAATCTATGTATTACCAACACAGTATGAATGCTGCACAGAAATTTAAGCAAAAGAAAGAATGTGCTTCTTGTGAAGGATAAACATATTATATATTAAAAGTTAGTAGAAAAGAGAGACAGCAATGTTTCTCTTTTTTTTTGAAGTTATTTCCAGCTTTCACTA
>JBGCFX010000223.1:0-16149 GCA_045110395.1 Polaribacter sp. | reverse complement strand
AGAACTAAAAATCGTTTGTGGACAAAAGGTGAAGAAAGTGGAAATACGTTGAATTTAGTTGATATAAAATTAGACTGTGATAACGATACATTGTTAATTCAAGTAAATCCTAATGGACCTACTTGTCATAAAGGTTCTGATACTTGCTGGAATGAAGAAAATACATCTAATTATGGCTTTTTATCAACTTTAGAAAATACAATTACAGAAAGAGTCGCAAATAAAGACACGCAAAAATCTTATGTAGCCAATTTATTTGCAAAAGGAATTAATAAAGTTGCTCAAAAAGTAGGTGAGGAAGCTGTAGAAACTGTTATTGAAGCAATGGATAATAACGACGAATTGTTCTTATATGAATCTGCGGATCTACTATTTCACTACTTAATGTTATTACAAGCTAAAGGATTCACTTTAAAAGATATTGAAGCAGAATTGATAAAAAGACAAAAGTAAATTTAAAAGATTATTTTTATTGATTATTAATTGTTTTCTTGCTTTTGTAATTATTTATTGAATAACTATTTTTTTTGAAACAGTTTTGCCATTAATTAATAGTTTGGCTATATAAATACCTTTAGCAATGTTTTTTGGTAATTTTATATAGTGTTGTATTCCTTGGGCAGTAAAGTTGCTAACTTGATTTTTTTTACCCAATAAAGAATATAATTCACTTTGTACTTTACTACTTAAAGTTAGTCCATTTAAAACCAATTCTTTTTGTCCGTTAACAAACATAAAAATATTTGTTATACCAAAATTATCAGAAGATAACACAGGTTTGGTATTGGTATGTAGATAAAAACGTCCAATTCCAGCTAAATTTTTATTAGTTGTAATTTTATAATTGTTTGTCGTTATATTTTCTATAATTGCTAATTGTTTATCTTCTATAAATACATTTATATTTGGTGGTAAATTCTCTGATATAGCATTAAATGTTAAGCTTTTACCAGTTTCTGCATATACAGATAAAGGAATAACAGAATTGGCATAATCTTTATTTGGTAAAACCTGTATTGTGAAATCTACATCATAGCTATTATTAACTAACCTAGTATTTAATGCATATTTTGGTGTACCAGTTTGGTATGCACCTGCATCATAACCAACATCTAAACCTATGGTTCCATTAGCTAAATAACGAATTGTTGTTGTTTTATTTGTTAGACCATCATTCATAGAAATTTTTAAGCGAAATTCATCATCAGCATTTTTATAAAATATAGAATTTCCTAATTGATGTCTGGTTAAATTTTTTGAAAATGTAAAATTTTCGCTAGCACTTTTAGGATTTACCATAAAAGCTTGTCCTGGTGCTATTTGAAAAGCTGTACCATCTATAGCTTTTGGCTGGAAATTAGTGCCATCAAAAACATATAAAAAAGAAAAAAGAGGGTTTAAGCTAGAACTATTTTGCCCTAAAACGTTTGTAGCACCAGCAACAGTATTTCCAGGTAAAAATGCAGGAAAAGGATTTCCTACACTATGCCATAAATGTGTGCCAGTTGAAGTAATTAAAGGGATTGAAACATCATTAGTAGCTAAATTACCAGTAAAAGCTAGAGAACCTGATGCATTTCTATTTACAGTATATCCTTTACCACTAACTAAATTATTCATAAGGTCTGTTGGCATATCACTAGTATCATAATAAGTCCATTTTGTAGTTGCTGGGTTTTCTGAAATATAAACTCCTAATGCAGATTTAGTTCCATTTGTATTAAGTGCAGGTGTATTGTTAGTTACAAAACTTACAACAGATTGAGAAGTTATAGGAGCACTTACCAAATACCAATCTGAACTATCTAAATAGCGATTATAAGTAATATTTCCTGTTGCAGTTCCAGACACTAATAAAGATGAACTATTGTCTGAACCAGAATTTAATGTTACACTGCCACCTGAATTTACTGTAATATTATTTACAGATAAATAACTATTTTTAGCAAGACTAACAATTCCATTAGAAGCTACTTCAAAATTTTGAGCACTTATAATGTTTGTAAAAAAGATAAAGTAGAAAATAACTTTAAAAACTTTTATCATAATTAATTGTTTGTTGCAAAACGTTACAAAAAATCTTTTTTGGCTCTTCTATAGTATTTAAAATTAAAATTAATCATAATTTATTAGAATTTGCCCTTATAAGAGATTGATTTAGTTTTGCAAATATAGAAGCATTTGGTAAAACTAAATAAACTATATTGTATTCATTATTAGAATTTAATGTTGTTAGTTTTACAAATAGTGCTAATTTCATTAAATTTGTAACATCTAAAAGTATCAATTTTTTAATATGAAAAAGTTTAAGAGCATTCTTGTTTTAGTTCCATTTTTCTTAATTTCTAGCTTTTCGTTAGCGCAAAAAACAACAAAGGAAAACTTGCTTGAAAAAAAAGAAAAAAATTTAGATAGTGTTATTTTAAATAAACAATATAAAGGACAATCTACATTAGCTTCATCATCTACAAGAACTGTTGGTACTGTAACTAATATTGAGCCTGCAGTAATTATGGGGCAAAATAATTTCTTAACAGGAAATTCTGCTTCAAATTTTACAGAAAATTTAAGAAATACTTCAAATGGCACAGATTGGGCTTTTGGAAATATTAATTTATCTGATTTTACAGGAAATACAAATATTACAGGTGTAGTTGGTGGCTATAATTTAGCCTTAAAATCTGGTAGTGGAGAGGCACAAAGTGTATATGCAAACCTTTTAGGAGCAAGAAATTCTGGTGCTGGGAATACAGATTTTTTAGTGGGTGCTGTAATACAAGTAAATGCTTTGGGAAGTGGCACTGTTAATTATGCAAGATCTACATCATCTACATTAACTGTAGATGACACAAATGTTACTGTTAATTTTGCACAAGCAATGCACCCGACTTTAAGCTTAAAAAATGGGACTATAAATAATGCCGCTAATATTTTATATTTAGATTATGATATAGAAAATACGATGACATTTACTGGAGATTTGTCTTATATTGAAGCTGGTGAAGATAATTTAACCAATTTTACAACAGGAGGAGAAAAAAGGTTTATTTATTATAGAGGAAATTTAAAATCAGATTTTAATGGGATCATAAATGTAAACAAAACGATTACTGATTTAGATAATGCAACAGACAAAGTTTTAGTAACCAAAGAATATATAAAAAACGAATTTACTCTTGGTAAAAACCAATCTCCTTGGGATAATACAAATGCTACAAACGCCTCACAAAACAGTACTGATATTAATTATTTGAATGGTAATGTAGGAATTGGAACCACCAATACTCAGGGTTTTAAATTGGGTGTAAATGGTAATATTGCAGCTTTAGATGTTAAAATAGACACCTATGCAAATTGGCCAGATTTTGTTTTTAAAAAAGAATATAATTTACCCAAATTAAATCAAGTTGAAAAGTATATTGAAAAAAACGGACATTTAGAAAATATACCAAGTGCAAAAAAAGTAAAACAAGATGGTTTTTACTTGGCAAAAATGAATGCTAAATTGTTACAGAAAGTTGAAGAGTTAACATTATATATTATAAACCAAGACAAAAGAATTAAAGCCTTGGAAGAAAAAATGGAAAATAAAAAAAGAAATTAACTTCTAACTTATTTTTTAATTAAATCTAAAGTAACCAAATACGCATCTTGTTTGGTCATTTTTGCTTTTAACCAAGCAAAGAAACTCATCATAAAAATATCTTCTTTCTCTCTGTCAATCCAATTAAAAGAGTTTTCTACTTTATTATAAAATTCATCTGATGTTGCTATTTCTGGGTTTTTGTAATAGGTTTCAACCAACTTTAAATAGTTTATAACTCTTTCTTGATTGATGTCTTTTAAATGTTTAAAATAGTTTCTTTTGAAGCTTTTTAATCTAGAATCTACCAAATCTATATTTCCTAAATCGATTTGTAAAAGTATTTCAATTAAACTCTTTTTAATGGTCCAAATAATACCAGCTTTTTCAATATACCATTTATCAGAATGATAAAACTTTGTAAATAATTTTTGAGCCTTATCTAAGGATTTATTTTGATAATAAAATACAATTAAAGAAAGATAAATGTCTAGTAAAAAGACAGTATCTATGTTTTTTTTATCAATATAAGTTTCTAATATTTGAATTGCTGGTACTTGTTTTTTAGTATAATTATAATTTAAAGTTAGTAGTAAATTATATTTAGGAGAAAATTGATTGAAATATTTTTCATTTTGCTCTTTCATACAAGAATCCATCAATTTTAAATATTCTTGAGATTGATTAAATTTCTTATTTCTAAACAAAATATTGGCAATTACATATAAGATTTCAATATGATAATACAATTGTTTCTCTTTAGATTTATGATTTTTGATGATTTGATAGGTATCAATAACAAACTGTTCTATATTATAATAATCAAATTTTTGAACAGAAGAAATACTGGTAATTTGTATAATTTGATATAAAGACTTGAAAGATAAAGTATCTGAAATAGTAATGTTTTGCTCTTCTAAAGTGCTGTTTATTAGTTTTTTAATATCAATACTTGTTTTATTATGTTGATATTCAGCTATTGACTTTCTAATTCTTGCGTACACAATATTCAAATTATCTTCTAATAATAATTGTTTTTGGTTCTCTTTAAAATCAATGATAATCTCATCAATATTTACTTTCTCATTTATATATGCATATTGAATTTTAGTATGATAAATTTCATTCAGAATTGTATAAAGTTGATATTCTTTTGCAACAATAATAGCCTTGCCTAAAATTTGATACCCAATTTTAATCTGTCCTTTTTGCAGAAAACTTCTTGCAGATAGAATGTGTTTTATCAATTGTATATCAATTGAGTTTTCTTCTTTAATACTAACATTTGCTGAAAAATCTATTAAAGATTGAAACAATCTTTTTCTTAAAGCGTGTAATGCAACCTTATTTTGTTTTCCATATAATTCTTCAGAAATCTCTTTTGATGAAAAACTATCAGTCACTAAAAGTTGTACTAATTGTGTATTTTTAGCATCTTTTCTTTTATTCTTTTTCTCTAAAAAAAGAATGAATTCTTGCTGTTTTTCTTTGGTAAAAGTATTTAAAATTTCTTTAATATTAATCATTATATCGTCAGTAAAATAATAGTAAATATAATTATTTATTTAATAAAATTAGTTAATTGTAACTTTAAGTCGTCAGTAATTTATAAAAATTAAATTTCAAGGACTCTAAAACAATCGCAAATTTGTATCATAATTATTAAACTAAAAATTATGAATTATCAAACAACAGTTTCTGCAAATGAAGAAACTAAAAAACAAAGTAAAAAAAGTAAATTAAAAGACGACTTAAATCAAAAACCAACATCAGCTTATGTTGGTGCAACTTGGGGAGTTGTAATTATTGGACTGCTTTCTTATTGCATTGGTTTATGGAATGCTACTATGGAATTGAATGAAAAAGGCTACTATTTTGCCATTCTTTTAATGGGAATTTATGCAGTAATTTCTTTACAAAAAGCAGTAAGAGACAAAGCAGAAAACATAAAAACTAGTGATATGTATTATGGCATTAGTTGGGTTATTGTAATTGCTTCGCTTCTATTATTAATTATCGGATTAAGAAATGCAGATTTAGAATTGAGTGAAAAAGGTTTCTATGCAATATCCTATTTATTAAGTCTTTTTGGTGCAATTACAGTCCAGAAAAACACAAGAGATATTGATTTTATCAACACTAAAACTGAAAAAGAGAATAGTTAGTTTGATAATGGTTTTTAAATCCAAAACCTCATAAGTTTAGGCTTGTGAGGTTTAAAACCTTATTTTTAATAAAAATTAAAAAGATATGAATTCAAAAATAAAACAAGATTTACCAAAATTGATAGAAAATGGGGTCATTTCTGAAGAAGTAGCTAAGAAAATCGAAAATTATTATAGTTCACAATCCAATTCATCATCAAACAAATTATTTACAATATTTGGTGTTTTAGGAAGCTTATTAGTGGGTTTAGGTATTATATTAATATTGGCACATAATTGGGATGAATTCTCTAAAACAACAAAAACTATTTTAGCGTTTTTACCACTTTTAGTCGCACAAATTATTGTGGGATATTCTATTTTAAAGAAAAAAACAAGCACATGGTTAGAAGCTTCTGGTGTATTTTTATTTTTTGCTGTTGGCAGCTCAATTTCACTAATCAGCCAAATTTATAACATTCCAGGAAGTTTAAGTTCTTTCTTACTTTCTTGGATATTATTGTGTTTACCACTAGTTTATCTCTTAAATTCTAAAGGTGTTTATTTATTAAGTATACTTTTTGCAACAGTTTATGCTTGTGATTTAGGTTATAGTTTTTCAAACGGACATAAAACACCTTGGTTTTATATTTTGATTCTAATTTTACTTTTACCTAAGTATTATTATCAACTTAAAAATAAAATAGAAAATAACTTTGCAACTATTTTGAATTGGTTGTTTCCTTTAAGTATCATTATTGTTTTTGGTGCATTTTTAAATGCTTCTTTTAAATTTGAGTTACTGTTATACACTTTATTGTTAGGTGTTATTTACAATATTGGCTATGTAAAAAGTTTTCAAAATATAAAAAGTGCTAAAAACGGATTTCTAATTTTAGGTTCTTTGGGGTTAGTAATTACAATGCTAATAATTAGTTTTGAAGATTTTTGGTTTGCCAATTCAAAATTATCAACGGTTTTAATTAAAGAAATTAGTATTGGTATTATACTTTTATTTGTGACTATTTTTCTTTTAATTAAGAACAAATCATTTACAAAAAACAAATTTAAAAACCTCTTTCAGTTTATACCTTTTTTGTTGATAATCTTTTATTTAGCTCATTTGTTAGATAACAAAATTACAATTGTATTGGTAAATATTACAGTTTTTATATTGGGTATTACTATTATTAAAAAAGGAGTAAATAAAGCCAATTTTATATATTTAAACTATGGTTTATTAATAATTACAGGTTTAATAGCTTGTCGCTTTTTTGATACAGATATGACCTTTATAGTTAGAGGGTTGTTATTTATTTTAGTGGGTTCAGGCTTTTTTGCAACCAATTATTTAATGCTAAAAAAACAAGAAAAAAATCTTAAAAAATAAATTATGAAATCAACAAAAATAATATTTATTCTCTTTTTGATGGTTGCTCTTGCTCAAATTGCAGCACCAACTAAAATGATTTACGACCAAGAAAAAACAATAGAAATTGGTAAACCATATAAATTTTTAACACAACCTTTAGACCCAAATGATCCATTTAGAGGCAAATTTGTTAGACTAAATTATGAAATCAGAAGATTTAAAACACAAGATTCAATTTGGAATAGAAATGAAGAAATCTTCGTGTATTTAAAAGATAGTTTAGGTTTTGCAAAAATAGAAACAGTTAGTAAAGAAAAGCTGCCAATTAAAAATGATTATGTAAAAGCAAAAGCAATTTATTACAAAAAGTATAATAATACTTTAGAATTTAATTTACCTTTTGATCGTTTTTATATGGAAGAATCGAAAGCAAAACCAGCAGAAGATTTGGTAAGAAGAAATAGGAGGGATTCTATAAACTTAAATACAACCTATGCATTGGTTTATGTAGATAAAGGTAATTTTGTTTTACACAATGTATTTATAAATGATATTCCTATTAAAGACACCATTAAAAATCTGAATAAGTAGCAAAAACAAACGCTCGTAAATTAATTTACGAGCGTTTTCTAATAAAAAGTAACATAGAAAGTTTAATACTCATTCATTAGAATTACTTTTAAATTTGGGTAATTTGCTTTCAATTCTTTTTCTAAACCAATTACGTGAGAAGCTCCAACAATAACCAAATTTTTAGTTTTACCAGATTCTAAAACTTGGTTTGCAATATTTTGTGCCATTCTCATATTACGTTCATCCCAATATTTTCTACCTTCTTTACAACCTTTTGTATCTTCTACAACATATCTAAAAGAAGCCATTTGATGCAATTGATTCAACGATTTTCTTTTGTTAGTATGTTTTCCTAGCCCTCTAAAAATTGCAGGAAATATAGAACTATTGTAGTTTTTCTTGTATAATTTAGTGTTTGCTGCGTTATTTCCGTTTTTTCTGCCTTCTTTAGAGCATTTAGACCAACCATTATGATATGCTGCATTGGTTTGTTGATCATCCATATTTATAACTCTCAAGTTCTTATTTAAAGCTAATTTGTAGGTTAAATCACCATCTTCATGTCTTGTTGGCTTTTTTGCACCTTTAAGTCCGTGTTTTTTTAAATATTGATACAATTCGTAATTTCCATTATCTCTTTTGTAAATTGATGCAGTAATTAAATAATCAAGTTCCTCTTTCTTTAAATTACTGAATGCTTTTTTAGATAAAATGGTAAACTTGTTTTGATTAAAATTGAAAGATTTCTGCAAAGAATCTGACATTTTATAAAAATTCTGATAATTTTTAGACCAACCACTTTTTAAATAATTCCAAGAAATCGAGTCATTTGCCATTGGCGATTCTACATAAATTGCTTCAGGATTGTATTTTTTTGCAAAACGTAACATTGGTTTGTAACTTTTTTTTACAATTTTAGGAACAGTATGCATAGTACCTATAATTAAAATTTCTTGTGGTTTGTTTTGTGCTGATAAAACAAAGATTGATAAAAATAAAACAGTAATAAATGTGATTTGAGTTTTCATAATGATGTTTTTATTGATTAAACTTTCTGAGACAAAACTAGAAAGGAATCAGCAATAAAATCAATATATAAAGGTCTTTGGGGTAGAATGCAACTATTCTGTGGTAGAATTCAGAACTGCTTTTACATCATTTTGGTAGGTTCTAGAAACTGGCACTTTTATGTGGTGAGTTGCAATAATAAAAAGTTTACTATTTGCAGTTTTCCATTGTAAAAAGTGATAAGGATTTATCAAATAAGAACGATGCGTTCTTAAAAGTTCTGGAAATTCATCAGCAATAACAGATAACTTATTTCTAATTAAAGTTTTCTTTAAGTCGTTTCCAGAAAGGTAAAAAACTTCAATATAATTATCTGAAGATTGAATGCAGATTACATCGTTTAAAAACAAACGCAAACCTTCGTAATTTCCTTCACCTTTAATTTCTATTTTTAAATCTTCTAATTTTTTGTCTTTGTATTTTCCGAAGGCAAATCTTCCCAAAATAACAATAGGAAATATAATTGCAAATGCAGGTAAAATAATTGCAGTTAAATGATAATAAAAAGTATATGGGTTTGGTTGTCCTGCAACTACAACATACAAATAAAAGAATCTAGCAGCAAAAACACCAGTGATAAGAAATATAACCAAAAATAATATTTCAGTTTTTAGAAACCATTGTTTGTCGTTCTTTTTGTATAATATATATTGAATTGGTAAAAAAAGTGAGTAACAAAAAGTGCACAGCAAACCATAAAGTGGTAAATAAATTAACTTATCTGTATCTGTCAATTCATTTATATCTAATGGTTCTGTAAAATAAAGGAATAAAAACACCCAAATTGCCAAACCAAAAGCAATAATAAAATGATGTTTTAATGAAGGGTCAAAAGGATATTTACGATTCAAGAGCAGCTTCTTTTTTAATTTTCTTCTTGTAGTATTTAGTAAGTAACATTTCAAAAATAAATAAGAAAATAAACAAAAACCTTGAAAACATTGGAAAAACAAACGCCAAACAACCTGCCAAAACCCAAGCCAAACATCCATTTAAAGCTCTTAATTTATAATATTTTGCTAAAGTTGATGTAATTCCAGTCAAACCTTTTTCTTTTTTAATGACATAAAAAGTCATTAAAACATTAAAAAAACCAATTGCAGATAAATTGAAACAATAAAATGCAAAAGGACCATTGTAACTAAATCCTTTTACATAAAAAGCGGTAGAAAAAGGGAGCAATACAATAAAAAAAAGTAAAAAGATATTAAACCACAATAATTTACTGTTTATAGAAGTTACGTGTTTCATAATTCTCATATGAGAAACCCAATAGATAGCTGTTACCATAAAACTAACAACCAAACCAATAAAACTTGGTATTCTATTTTTTAATATTAATAAAGTATCTCCTGTTCTTAATTCTTTATAAGAGGGAATAACGACTTCTAAAACTAAAAGAGTCATAGCTATAGAAAACACAGCATCACTAAAACTAATTACTCTATTTTTATCAAAAGTTTCGTCTTGCATTTGTTAAGTTTGATTTTACCAAATATAAGGTTTTTTAAATATTTTATATTCCTTTAAATTTGAGTTTTTCTAAAATTTTAAATAGTAATTTTACAACTTCAAATTTCTATAATATGAAAGCGAATAAATCTCAAATTTTGATAATCATTGCATTTATATCTATATATGTAATTTGGGGTTCTACGTATTTATTTAATAAAGTTGCAGTTACAGAATTACCTCCATTTTTTTTAGCTTCTATACGTTTTTCTTTAGCAGGAAGCTTAATGTTGATTATCGCTAAAATAGTTGGTTTTAAATTTACAATCACAAAAAAGCAATTCTTAAATTCTGCAATAGCATCTTTCTTTTTTTTAATTTTAGGAAATAGTGTTTTTGTTTGGGCTTTGCAATTTGTAGATAGTGGTTTTGCTGCATTAATTGCATCAACACAGCCTTTATTTGTGTTGTTAATTCTTCGTTTTATAGATAGAAAACCAATGCAGAAAAAATCGATTATTGGCGTAATTTTAGGTTTATTTGGAATGTATTTACTAATTAGTCAGCAAGAATTAGTTACTTCAGAAAAAACCATTTTAGGGATTTCTGTAATGTTAGTTTGTGTTTTGGGTTGGAGTTATGGTGGTGTTTTTGTCTCAAAAGCAGATTTACCTAAAAACTTCTTTGTAAGTACAGGGATACAAATGGTTATTGCTGGTTTTGTATTAGCTATGATTAGTCTTGCATTTCAAGAAAACTGGTCTTCTCCTTTAGTTTGGAGTAGAAACGTTCAAATATCTATGATATTATTAGTCGTTTTAGGAGGAATTGTAGCTTTTACAGCTTTCAATTATTTGCTAAAAGTAGTTTCTACTGAAAAAGTAGCAACTTCTGCGTATGTAAATCCTGTTATTGCATTATTTATGGGTTGGTATTTCTTGGATGAAAAAATATCTACACAATCTATGGTTGCTTCTGCAATTTTATTAACAGGGGTTTATTTTATTACCTCTAGAAAAAAGAGATAAATTCTTTATTCTAAAATATCTTAAAACTTAGATTTTTTTAAAACGAATATTATATTTTATAAAGAATGAACCTAAATAAATTTTCTATAATTAAACCCAAAAAATTTCCTTTTTTTTACGGTTATGTTGTTTTATTTTTTGGCAGTATTGGTATTTTGTTTAGTATTCCAGGCCAAACAGTTGGTGTTTCTGTTTTTACAGATCCTTTAAAAGATGCTTTGGGTTTAACTAGAAATCAGTTTAGCAACGCATATATGATTGGTACTTTATTAAGTGCTTTTTTTGTAACCAAAGCTGGTAGATTGTTTGATAAATTTGGAGCAAGATATGTTGCTTTTTTTGCTGCTTTTTTCTTAGGTTTTTCATTAGTTATCTTTTCTTATTCAGAGAAAATCAGTCTTTTTATCAAATCTATTTTTAATACAGAAACTTGGTTTATTCCTTTTATATTGCTTTGTTTCCTATTCTTTTTTATTCGTTTTTGTGGTCAAGGAGTGTTAACAATGGCTTCTAGAAATATGGTGATGATGTGGTTTGATAAAAATCGTGGAAAAATGAATTCTATTAGTAGCATTACTATTTCTTTAGGCTTTTCTAGTTCACCAATTCTTATTAATTATTTAATTGATAAAAACGGATGGGAGCTAAGTTGGCAAATTTTGGCATTATGTCTGTTTATTTTTAGCTTTTTAATTATTCAATTTTATAGAAATAAACCTGAAGATTTTGGAATGATTCCTGATGGTTTCAAAAAGGAAAAAAGTAATAAAAAAGAACTGAATAGTCCAGAAATACATCTTACTTTAAAAGAAGCAAAAAAAACTCGTGCTTTTTGGATGTTTGGTCTAGCTTTAGCTTTTAACAGTTTCTTTATTACAGGTTTTACATTTCATATTGTTTCAATTTTTGAAAGCCAAGATTACACTAAAAATGAAGCAATAGCAATCTTTTTGCCTATTTCAATCATTGCTATTTGTGTTTCTACAGTAGCCAATATTTTAAGTGATTACCTACAACACAAAGTCTATTTATTTTTGATGATTGCAAGTGGTTTCTTAGCTGCAATTGGGTTAATAACATTAAACAGTAATTTTGGTATTTACTTATTAGTCATTGGTTTAGGAATGTATAGTGGCCTTTTTGCAGTTGTAAATGCTGTAACTTGGCCTCGTTATTTTGGTAGAAAATACTTAGGTGAAATTACAGGAAAAATAATGAGTTTCTTAGTCATTGCAAGTGCTTTGGCACCGAGTTTAATGAGTTATAGCTATACAGTTTTGGGCAGTTATAGTTACATAGGTTACATTTTATGTGGTTTTCTTGTTTTTTTAGCTTTTGGTTCTTTAAAAGTGAAAAAAAACGCTTCTTTTTAACATTTTTATAATGAAATTAATTTCTTTTTTAAACCTCTAAAAAGTATATTTACAATAGATAATAATTTAAAAAAAATATACAATGGAAATTAATTATGAATATCATAAAGTTACAGCAAGTAAACGTTTAGAAAAGTTTATAGAAGAGAAGTTAGATAAATTATTTAAAAAATATAGTTTTATTATAAGAGCTGATGTTTTTTTAAAACAGAAAACAAAGCTTCCGAAAAAACAGGAATGATTTGCGGAGTTCGTTTAAGTGTTCCTGGACCAAGATTATTTGCAGAATCTAGTAATGATAATTTTGAAAGTTCAGTTTCAGAAACTTTAAAAGAATTAGAGATACAATTGCGTAAGAAGAAAGAGAAAATGATGAATCATTAATATTTGAAACAAAATCCTATTTAAAACTCCCAAATTGGGAGTTTTTTGTTTTTAAGTTGTAATTATAAGCCACTTTAATAAATGAAATAATGTTAGCTTCAAATAAAAATAAATAGAATTTAGAATATTATTCTAACAATTTATTAAGATTAATTTTAAATGTTTTACCAATTGGGACTGTAAAATTATTGATACGAATTCTATTTCCTTCAATTTCATTAATATGCTTTTTTGCAACGATAAAAGATTTATGAACTTGAAAAAACTCGTTTTCTGGAAGTAAATTTATAATATCTGATATTTTTTCTCTAATAAGAATTTCATCATCTTTTAAAATTATTTTTATGTAATTGCCAGTTGCTTCAATAAGTAAAACATCTTCAGTTTTTACTTGAACTAGTTTTTTATTTGAACGTAAAAACAAACTACCTTCTTGCTTTTTAATCTTTAAGGATTTACTTTTTTCTTGTTTAACTTCAATCTTATTAATAGCTTTTAAAAAACGCTCAAAACTAAAAGGTTTTAAAAGATAATCTACCACATTCAATTCAAAACCTTCTAATGCATATTCTTGATAAGCAGTTGTAACAATAACTTTAGGAGGTTTTTGCAATGTTTTTAAAAACTCAAACCCTTTTAATTTGGGCATATTCAAATCTAAAAAAATAAGGTCAACTGTATTGTTATTTAAGTATTCTAGTGCTTCAATTGCATCATAACAATTTGCCTTAAATTGCATATTTGGTAACAAATTAGCATATCCTTTTATAATATCGTGTGCAATATGTTCATCATCAATAATTATATATTTTATCATAATTTACCAATTATTAATTGTGCTTTAAATACATTTTCTTTTTCTAAAAGTACTAAACTATGATTTTTCGGATAGACCAACTCTAGTCTTCGTTTTAAGTTTTGTAAACCAATTCCTTTTTGTGTATTAGAGAGAGTTTTGTCAAAATTGTTTTCAATATTAAATAGTACCTCATTATTTTTAGCTTTCATATCAATATGAACAAACGCATTCTTAGTTAAATTTTCTACACCATGTTTAAACGCGTTTTCTAAAAGGATGATAAAAAGAAGTGGCATAATATTGTAATTCTCTTTTATATCTTGATTAAATGTAACGTCTATAGTTTTATGATATCGCATTTTATGCAACTCAATATAATTTTGTAAATACAGAATTTCTTTGGATAAAAGTACTGTTTCTTTTTGGCCATCATAAATACTATAACGCATCATATCAGATAGTTTCAAGATTAATTTTTGTGCTTTTTTAGAGTCTTTATCAACCAAACCATACAAGTTATTCAGCATATTAAAGAAAAAATGCGGATTTACCTGACTTTTTAAATGCAATAATTCTGTTTTCTTTTGTTCATTTTTTAGAGTTATAATTGCTTTTGCTTGTTTAAAAAGCCAACGAATTATCAACAAAAAAACGAATATAAAATATAAAAAACCAAAGATTACAAAAGGTTCATTATCACCAAATGCATCATTAAAAATAATGATTGTAATACCTATTACAACCAACAAAATTTTATAAAATCGTTTTAAAAAAAGCTTTTTCCTATCAGATATTTTGAAAACCATATTCAATATTAATTAAATAAAATAGGCTAAACAAATAAGTTGACAAACAGTTTCTTTTATGTGATGAACAACACTTTGCAAATTATAAACAATTATAATAATGATATGTTGTGTATATCACTCAAAAACAGCTGTGTGTCCCAATTCTTTTTTTGATAAATGTGATGTGATTAGTTTTGTTTTAAACAAACTAAAATACTGGTAAAATGGAACTTATTATTGATAATTTATCTAAAACGTATGCTAATGGAGTAGAGGCATTACAAAATATTTCTTTAGAAATACCAACAGGATTGTTTGGTTTGTTAGGTCCAAATGGAGCAGGAAAATCTACTTTAATGAGAACAATTGCTACTTTACAAGAAGCAGACAAAGGCACTATTTCTCTAGGCAATTTAGATGTTTTAAAGCAAAAAAATGAAGTTAGAGAATTATTAGGGTATTTGCCTCAACAATTTGGTTTGTATCCTAAAATTTCTGCAGAAGTTTTATTGAATCATTTTGCTCTTTTAAAAGGAGTTACCAATAAAAAGCAACGTAAAGAAGTTGTAAAAGCACTTTTACATAAAACCAATTTATATGAAGTTAGAAAACAAAATTTAGGTGTTTTCTCTGGAGGAATGAAACAGCGTTTTGGAATTGCACAAGCATTAATAAGTAACCCAAAACTGCTAATTGTAGATGAGCCAACTGCTGGTTTAGATCCTGTAGAAAGGAATCGTTTTTATAATATTTTAAGTGAATTGGGAGAGAATACTATTGTTATTCTGTCAACTCATATTGTAGAAGATGTAAAAGAGTTGTGTACAAATATGGCAATTATTAATCAAGGTAAAGTTTTATTGAAAGGAAATCCGTTAAAAATAATAGAAAAAATTGAAGGGAAAGTGTATCAAAAAACGGTTTCAAAACAAGCATTAGAAAGCTATAAACAAAATTATAATGTAATCAGCGAAAAACTATTTTTAGGAAAACCCATTATTCATATTTTAAGTGATAAAAAACCCGAAAATGGTTTTAATAGTATAAATGCTGGTTTAGAGGATGTGTATTTTTCACAAATTTTCGGGAACGCTAATAACCTAAAACCTAATAACTAATGATGTGGTTTAATATATTCAAATTCGAAATTGTATATCGTTTAAAACGTGCAGATACTTATATTTTCTTTATCTTTTTGTTATTATTTTCTATAGTTGGCGTCGATTTTGTCTTTCAAGGAGTAGAAATTGGTGATGTTAAAAAGAACTCGCCTTTGATCATTTCAAAAACAATGGGTGCAATTACTGGTATCTTTATGATTTTGGCTTCAATGATAATGGGAGTTGCAGTTTTAAGAGATTTTGAATACAATATAGAGTCTTTATTGTTTACAAAACCAATCAAAAAAAGAGATTATTTATTAGGTCGTTTTTTAGGCTCTTTTGCTGTTTTACTTTTTGTTTTTAGTGGACTTTTATTCGGAATGATTTTAAGTGAATTTATGCCTTGGCATAATCAAAAACATTATTTAGATTTTAGTATTCTGCCATATTTTTATTCATTTGCAACCATTACTTTACCCACA
>JBGCFX010000222.1:0-3040 GCA_045110395.1 Polaribacter sp. | reverse complement strand
AACAAAAAACAACTTTTTATAAAAGGACCTTATAAAAAAGGAACGAATAATATTGGCGAGTTTTTAGCTTTAGTGCACGGAATTGCATTTTTAAAGAGTAAAAATCAACATAATTTACCTATTTATTCTGATTCTAAAATTGCGATGAGTTGGATACGTCAAAAAAAATGTAAAACCAATTTACATTTTGATGCTTCTAACAAAGATTTATTAGAACTCATAAAAAGAGCCGAAAACTGGTTAAAAGAAAACTCGTTTAAAAACCCAATTCTAAAATGGGAAACGAAAGCTTGGGGAGAAATTCCTGCAGATTTTGGACGAAAATAAAATCCCATCTCAACCTTCCCAAAGGGAAGGGCTTTAGGTGGCAGTCGCAGTTTACAGTTTCAAACTGTTTACTACAAACTGATACTGAGCAATAAAATTTATTCAATACACAAATTTTATTGGTATTATTAGAAAATCTCTTAAACTTACAATACTTAGATTAAATTATTCCTTTACCAACTTTCTAGTAATCGATGTTTGAGTAGTACTCTTAATCTTTAAAAAATAAATTCCTGAAGCTAATTTTGAAATATCAATAGTTTCAAAATTATTTAATTTTTTTAAAATTTCTCTTCCTTGATTGTCGAAGATTATAATTTCAGAAATTTTTACAGTATTTGATTTTACTTTAATATTAACAATTTCTGATGTAGGGTTTGGGAAAATGTCAATTGCTTTTTCAAATTCATTTTCTGCTACACTTAATACTTTTTGAGAAAAGAATAGCTTGTGGTTTTCATCAGACCAAAGCCATAAACCTTTTTTATCTTCTGTAATTTCATAATTTACTTTGCTAGTTAATATTTGATGATAAAAATCTGTGTCTTCATCACCTCCACAGTCTGCCAAACTTCTACCACCACCAGACTTAAACATTAAATAATTACCAAATTTTTCGTATTTAACTTTTGTGTTATTACAATAACCAGAAATATCTGTTTCTAGTAAATTTGTTTCATTATTTAGTAAGAATTTTATGATTGGAGCATTTCTAGTTCCTTGACCATTATGATGTGTAAAATCAAAATCTTCTTGAACCCCATTCTTTAAAAAGTATTTTAATTGATATGATTTACTATCAAAAAAAGAAGCGTTTTGTGATTGAAGAAAAAAGCAAATAAATGTAAAAATTAAAAGTAAGTACTTTTTCATATCTAGTTTTAAGCGATTTAAAGATACAAAAAGTTTGAATACTAAAATTTCTAATTAAAAATACTTTGATTTTTTTGGTACTTGTAATTCTCTATTTCACCCAAATCTAAAACACTGTGAAATAGAAAATCTGTTGTAATAGAATTGTTTTTTTTAAATTTTAATTGCTTAATTTTTATAGGGTAACTTTCTTTAAAATTATTAGAATACCAAACTAACATTGCTGGGTTTTGAGATGCTTTATGTCTTTCTGAGTGTAACCATTTACCATCTTCTCCCAGAGTTTCTCCATGGTCTGACAAGTAAATTAAAATTGTTTTTTTAGAGGATTGTTTCAATTCTTCTATTAATTTATTTAAAAAATTATCAAAATATAAAATGGTATTGTCATAAGAGTTTACAATGGCTTCTTTAGTTGATGAACCTAAATGTTTGCTAGCTGTTGTTGGTTTAAAATATTCAAATTCAGGAGTAATTCTGTTGTTGTAATACCAATGACTTCCTATCATGTGAAGTGTAGATATTTTATTACCGATAAAACTGTCATCAGCAGAAAAATAGTCTAACAGTTTTAAGTCTTTTTCTTTTTTAAAACTCAAAAAAGAGTGCAATTCATCAATAATAATTTTAGATGTATTAGAATTAACAACCTCTTTATAACTTTTTTCTAACACTTGATTTCCAATCCATTCTGATGCAAAGGATGCTTTGTTTAGAATAGTATATAAACTTGTAGCTTCTAAATCTATATTTTTACTATCTACAGATTTATCTGTTAAAATTTGTGGTAAACTTTGAGAGGTAAATGTAAAAGGAGTGTAAACATCTTTGAAACTTATTAGATTTTCTTGTTTGCTAAGTAAAGGAGTAGTATTTCTATGATATCCATTTAAAGACAAGTGATCTGCTCTTAAAGTTTCTCCAATAACTAAAACAATATGTAGGTTTTCTTCATTAGTGAAAGTATTTTCTTTTACCTCTTTTAATTTTATCTTTGGTTTTTTAAATGACTCTATTGCCCCAAAATATATATTGTAAGGAAGTCTATTCTTAAAAGCATCATATTTATAATTTTCTACTATAAAAAAGGTTAAAACGCCTAAAATAGCTGCATAAAACAATGGAGATTTTAAACTACTTTTTTTTGTTTTAGTATGATATTTAAAAAAGTAAAAAATACTTAAACTAGAAATGGCTATAAAAATTAGAAACGGATAACTAACAATATCTGTTGCTTCACCTATATTGGTTCCAAAAACTCCATGAATCATTTCTGGACTTACTGTTAAATCTTGTGTATACACCCAAAAAGAAAAAGAAGTTACAAGTATAAATAGTAAGGGAAATATAATTTTAAAGATTCTACTAAATAAACTAAATAAGTAAACAAACCCAAACAGCGTAAACTGTAACAATAAAAAATGAGCTAAATAAATTAAATTTCCTTTTAAACTGCCAAAAGGAAAATGCACATAAGAAGCAATGGTTATAAAAACAGCCATTAAAACATTTAATCCTAAATGGAACTTAATTTCTTGTTTACAAAATTTTAATTTATCCATTTTAAGTAGCTCATATTTTAAAAATTAGCAATAAAAGAGATTGATAAATTTCTACCAGGAGAAGAAACTCCAGATGCAAATTCTATATAATGTGCATCAAATAAATTGTCTAATCTTGCTTGTACAGAAAAATTATTATTTACCAAATAACGGCCATTTACACCAAAAGTTACCCAACTTGGTGAGCCATAAAATTTATCTAAATCTTCTGTTGCATTTGCATCTACAATTGGGGTTAAATCGTGGTTGTCTATGCCTTCTGTAAAATTAAAATCTGC
>JBGCFX010000221.1:0-3966 GCA_045110395.1 Polaribacter sp. | reverse complement strand
TGCAACAATAGAATGGGAATAAAGTATATGAAGCATTTAAAGTTTTTTATTTTTCTTTGTATTTTAACATTCACAGTTTCTTGCGGACAGCAGAAAAGATACATTCAGTATAAAGTTAATAAGGGAGAAACTATGAGCGATATTGCTCAGAAATTAGAAATGAAAACAGCTAATTTAAAACGGTTGAATCCTGATGTTAATGGAGAACCTAAAGCGAATTCATTTTTAGTAGTTCCAGAAAAAAACCTAAGTAATCTTAAAAAAGTGGCAAAAGAGTTTCCTGGGGTAGAAAATGATTCTATTTCAGAAACAATTGAGTTGACAGAAGAAGAGAAAAAACTTGCGGAAATAAAAGAAAAATTTGAGGTTTACGAAGTAAAAAAGGGCGATACTTTTTTCAATTTGAAACAAAGATTTGGTAAAACTAGAGGCGAATTATTACAGCTGAACCCTGAGTTAGTAGAAGGTTTAAAATTAGGAATGGTTTTAAAAATAAAAGAAATTCCTGTAGAGGTTGTTTTAACAGAAGGCGATTTTTATAACGATTATATAGATTATCAAAAAGACCTTAAAGTCGCGTTATTATTGCCTTTTAGAACTAATAAGTACAGAAGCGATACTCTTTTATTAAAAGAAATTTTTGCAAGTAATTCAAGATTAGTAAATATTGCTACAGATTTTTATTTAGGAGCAGAAATGGCAATTGATTCTTTGCGAAAAAAAGGAGTAGCTATAGAATTTAATGTTTACGATACTGGAGATAGAAGAGCAAATGAAGTCCAGAATATAATTTTTAGTAAAAATTTAAATGACAATGATGTTATTCTTGGCCCTTTATATTCAGAAGAAGCAAAAATGGTAGCAGCCAATGTTACTATTCCAGTGGTTTATCCTGTGTATTCAGGAGATCAAAGTGGTTTTTCTTCAAGCAATATTGTAAAAACATCACCAGAGAAAAAAGTATTTCGAGAGGAATTAGAAAGATATATTATTGAAAATTTTAATAAGCGAGATTCTTTGGTTGTTATGGATTCAATTGTGCAACAAGAGTATCCTGCAAAACCTGGCAATATCATTATTGTAAGCGATCAAAAATCAAAATCGATTCAGACAAGTAGGTTAATGCAATCTAATTTGAGTTTTAGTACAAATGCTGTTGTAAATACTTTACAACCCTTAGATGGTTATATAGAAAAATCTCGTTTCTTAGAATTATTAAAGCCAAATGAAGACAATTGGGTGGTAATTGCCACAGATGATAATGTTATTGTAAATGATGCTATTAACAGTTTAATTAGTTTGCCAGAAGAAACAACTGCAAAGGTTTTTACGTTCGATAAAGGTCGTGCATACAATAATATTGATAATACCAAATTGGCTAAAGTAGGATTTACTTATGTAAGTGATGAATTTGTAGATGAAACTTCTTTAGGTGCAAGAACTTTTAACAAACAATACAAAAAGAAAAATAATGCATTGCCATCTTTTTATGCCACAAAAGGTTTTGATATCACTTATGATATTTTAATTAGATTAGCCTCTGGAAAGGATTTACAAACAACTTTAGATGAAGGTGTTTCTATGCGCGTTGAAACCAAATTCGATTACAGAAATAGTACCTATATACCAGAAAATAAAGGTTTGTTTATTGTACAATATAATAAGGATTTAACGCTTACTAGGTTGAAATAGAATTTACATTAACTCTATTGGCCTATTCAGTTAACTAGAATAAATAATTTAAATACAAAAAATCCGCTATAAGCGGATTTTTTAATAGGGTTAAAACAATAAAACTTAGATTTTTTTCATCTGTTGTTTCATCATTTGCATTTGCTCTTTTAACATTCCGTGTTTGTCTAATTTTTTAGCTTCGGCCATTAAATTGGTGGCTTCACGTTTACGTCTTTTCGTCATTGCAATTCCTGCTAACTGTAATTTTGCCATTGCCAAATCATGATCCATAGACAATCCTAAACGTATGGCTTTTCTTAAATATTTTTCAGATTGTGTTAAGTTGGTTTGACTCAGCATAATTCCGTGTAAATAATTGTAATACCCTTGTTGTTTGGTAATTAGCGCAGTTTCTGGATTTTTTATATAACCCAACCATTTTTGAGCCGCAGGAAAATTCTGCTTACGCAATTGTAAAAAAGCCAATAGAATAAATTCATTTTTAAAATACAATAAGACAAAAATTCCTGCTAACAATAAGATAGAAATTCCATTTAAAATATTCACTTGAGTAAATTCATACACAGCCCAAACTGTAATTAAACCTGCTAATACTAATTTTATATTTTTATTGAACATTGTTCTTTTATTTATTTTGAGAAATGCAAAAATACATTTTTCTACGAAATGTTAATCATTTACTTCTTGTAATATTTTTTGTATTTAAACCAAGATAATGTTCCTAAAATAGCCACAAAACCAACAGAATAGAAAACAGATGTTGGTGTTATTACACGATCTCCACTTGCATAAGAATGCAAACCTGCTAAGTAGAAGTTTACGCCAAAATAAGTCATCATAATAGATGCGTAAGCAATTATTGTCCAAAGATTAAAAGTATACCTTCCTCTTAAACCAGGAATTAAGCGCATATGCAATACAAACGCATAAATCATAATAGAAATTAACGCCCAAGTTTCCTTAGGATCCCAACCCCAATAACGACCCCAACTTTCATTGGCCCACATTCCTCCTAAAAAGTTTCCAATGGTTAGCATTACTAAGCCAACAGTAACAGCCATTTCATTAATAATCGTTATTTCTTTTATGTTGATATCGATTTTCTTCTTATTGTTTTTGTTGGTTAACAAAATTAAGAAGAGGGAGAATATTCCAAGAATCATTCCCAAAGTTAAAGGCCCATAACTTGCTACAATAATAGAAACGTGTACCAATAACCACCAAGAGTTTAAAACTGGTTGTAAGTTGGCAATTTCAGGATCTAGCCAATTCATATTAGCCACAAATAAAATAATGGCAGTTACAAATGTAGTAGCAACAATTGTTAATGCAGATTTTCTTCCCAAATACAATCCAAAGAGCATTGTGGTCCAACCTACATATATGATAGATTCATAAGCATTACTCCAAGGTGCATTTCCACTAATATACCATCTTGCTATTAAACCAAGCGTATGTAATAAAAACAAAGCAACTATAATACCAATAGAAAATTTTACTGCAATATTTACCCATTTTTTATCACTAAAAATTTGAGTCATTACAAATACCATCAGCAGTAAACTTGCTAAACCATAGTATCTTATTAATTTTACAAAAACACTGTATTTATTGTAAGAAATTTCGATATTAATTTGTTTATCTGAAGGATATATTTCAGAACCATATTTCTTTTGATACTTTTTAATACCATCTAAAACTTGATCTACTTTAGAATAATCTCCTGTTTTTTTAGCAGTTTGTAATAACTGAACATAGAGAGGTAAAGATTTTTGGACAAAAATAGTGTCTGAAGCCTTAAATCCTTTTGTTGTTGTAGTTTCTGGTTGAGAAACCCATTTGTTATTTTCATCTTCTGGAATAGGATAAATTTTTAAGATACCACCTCCAATTGCGTTATAGAGTAGTCCTAAACGTCTATCTATTTTAATTAAATCTTGTTCAAATTTATTCTGAATTTTCTTTTTCTGAGCCTCGTCTATTTGGTTTTTAATTTTGTATTCTCCTCTATTCGTGAAAAAATCTGAAAGACGCGCATATTTTACAGTATCTGCCAAGTTGAGCTGCTCTCTAATTTTCTTGTTTTGTTTTTCTAAATAGATAAATGGGACTTCATACCAAAGTCTAGGATTTTCAATAATTGAAATTAAAACCTGACTTGGTTCCATTCCATTAAAATTTTCGGTTTGTGCTACTTTACGTACCAATTCAGAAGCAAAAGTATGCGCAGGTTTCATTCTCCCACCAGCATCTTGTATAATTAATTTACTA
>JBGCFX010000220.1:0-2870 GCA_045110395.1 Polaribacter sp. | reverse complement strand
TGGCACATAAGCATCTGCATCAATAGTAAAAGTTTTTAATTCAATTGCATTTTGTTCTTGCTCAATTAAATCTCTAAAAGCAGCTAAACCAATATCTTTTAATAAGAATTTCATTCTTGCTTTGGCTCTACTTTTACGTTCGCCAAATCTATCAAAAACCCTTAAAACACCTTCCATTAATGGAATTATTTTGTCTGAAGGTAAAAAGTCATATAATGTTTCTGCATGTCTTGGTTGAGAACCTAAACCTCCTGCAACCATCACTTTAAAACCCCTAACTTCGTTTTCTATTTTTGCAATAAACCCTAAATCATGTATATAAGACAAACCAGTATCTTCATCTGAAGAAGAGAAAGAAACTTTGAATTTACGCCCCATTTCTTGACAAATTGGGTTTCTTAAAAAGAATTTATATAAGGCATCTGCATAAGGAGAAACATCAAAAGGTTCGTCAATATCTATTCCTGCAGTTTCACTTGCTGTTACGTTTCTTACCACATTTCCACAGGCTTCTCTAAGTGTAACATCATCTTTTTCTAATTCTGCCCATAATTCTGGGGTTCTTTCTAAAGCAACATGATGAATTTGAATGTCTTGACGTGTAGTAATATGCAATCTTCCTCTAGAATATTCGTCTGAAACTTCTGCAATTCTTCTTAATTGATTGCTTTTTACTTTACCATAAGGTAGTTTTATACGAATCATTTGAACTCCTTGCTGACGCTGACCATAAACACCTCTTGCTAAACGTAAACTTCTAAATTTTTCTTCATCAATTTGTAGATTTTTGAAAGCAGCAATTTTATCTGCTAACTCAATAATATCTTTTTCTACAACTGGATTTTCTATTTCTGTTCTAAAACTTTGCATTTTCTATTTTCTTTGTAATTGTTTGGTTTATTTGATAAAACCTACACCAACTGTATTGTTTGTTTTTGGATTGATTAAAATGAAAGAGCCATTTGATTTATTGTCTTTGTATGCATCAAATAATAATGGTTTACTCAATTTTAATTGGATGTCACCAATTTGATTCAGTTCTAATTCTGATGGGTTTTCTTCAATTCCAGAAAAATCAGTTTTTATGATACTTGACAATTGAATTATTTTTGCTTGTGCATCATTTACTCCATGTTTGATATAGTATTTTTGAGATGCCTTTAGTGGAGCTGAATCCATCCAACAAATAGTGGCTTCTAATTGTTTCGAAATTGTTGGTTCTTCTGAGATTTTTACTAACATATCACCTCTGCTCACATTTACATTATCTTCTAAAGTAATCGTTACTGAACTTCCTTTTTTGGCTCTTGCATATTCTTTATTGAAGAAATTAATGCTCTTAATTTTTGATTTTGTTTGAGATGGTAAAACTGCAACTTCATCACCAATTTCGAAATCTCCTCCATAAATTTTACCTGCATAACCTCTAAAATCGTGATGCTCTTCAGTTTTAGGTCTGATAACTGTTTGCACAGGAAAACGTGCTTGAGAAGTATCACTTATATCATCTGTATCTAATCTTTCTAAATGATGCATCAACGTTTCACCTTTATACCAAGACATATTTTCAGATTCATCAACAACATTATCACCTTTTAATGCTGATAAAGGAATGAACGTTAAATTCTGATTTTTATATTCACTTTTACTTGCTAAATATTCAATTTCTCCTTTTATGATATTGTACTTTTCTTCGGAAAAATCAACCAAATCCATTTTATTTATTGCAATGACAACATCTTTTATTCTCAATAAATTATTGATAAAAAAGTGTCTATAGGTTTGTTCTACAACTCCATTTCTTGCATCAATTAAAACGATAGAAGCTTGCGCAGTTGAAGCACCTGTAACCATATTTCTAGTATATTCTATATGACCTGGAGTATCTGCAATAATGAAACTCTTTTTTCTTGTTGAAAAATAAATGTGAGCAACATCAATTGTAATTCCTTGTTCTCTTTCTGCAACCAAACCATCAGTTGCCAAAGAAAAATCTAAATAGTCAAAACCACGTTGTCTACTTTTTTCTTCAATTGCTTCTAATTTATCGTCAGTCAATGATTTTGTATCGTATAAAATACGACCAATTAAGGTGCTTTTACCATCATCTACACTTCCTGCTGTTGCTATTTTTAGTACGTTCATTCTTTTTTGGTTGTTTGCTGTTGGTTGATGGTTTTTAGTCAGTGCATAAACACCATCAACTAAAAACCATCAACTAAATTTTAAAAATAACCTTGTTGTTTTCTTTTTTCCATTGCAGCTTCAGAACGTTTATCATCAATTCTTGCACCTCTTTCTGAAATGGATGAATCTCTAATTTCCTCTACAACTTTTGCAATATCTACTGCATCAGATAAAACTGCTGCTGTACAACTCATATCTCCAACAGTTCTAAAACGAACTATTCTTTCTACCACTTCTTCTTCTTCATCTCTATAAACTACTTCATCATCTGCAGACCAGATTAAACCATCTCTCAAAAATATTTTTCTTTTGTGTGCGAAATAAATTGAAGGAATCTCAATATTTTCTTGTTCTATATAAGACCAAACGTCTAATTCTGTCCAATTTGAAATTGGAAAAACACGAACATTTTGTCCTAAATCAATTCTACCATTTAGCATATCAAAAACTTCTGGACGTTGATTTTTTTCATCCCATTGACCAAAATCGTCTCTTACAGAAAAGATTCTTTCTTTAGCTCTTGCTTTTTCCTCATCTCTTCTTGCCCCACCAATACAAGCATCAAAACCAAATTCTTCGATAGCATCTAATAAAGTTTCTGTTTGCAACATATTCCTACTTGCATACCTACCAGTTTCTTCTTTTACCCGTCCTGAATCGATATTATCTTGAACATTTCTTAC
>JBGCFX010000219.1:0-2561 GCA_045110395.1 Polaribacter sp. | reverse complement strand
AGAGATAATTTAGCTTATCAAATTTTTAAAATTGAAGATAAATTACAACGATTATTACAAATTTTCTCAAAAACAAAAACACCAGCAATTGTTTATACAAACTCTAGAAAAAAAACCAAAGAAATTGCTACTTTCTTAAATAAAAACAGGTTTAAAAGCTCCTATTATCATGGAGGGTTATCTGTAGATGAAAAAAAAACTGCGTTTAATAATTGGATGTCTGAAAAAACACCCATAATAGTAGCTACAAATGCATTTGGTATGGGTATAGACAAAGCAAATGTAGGTTTGGTCATTCATTATAACTTACCTTTTAGCATCGAAAATTATGTGCAAGAGGCAGGTAGAGCTGGTAGAAACGACAAAAAAGCGTTTGCAGTACTTTTATATAATTCTCTAGATATTTCTTTATTTAAAGAGCAAACTGCACTTTCTACACCAACTATAAAACAAATCAAAGCTATTCATAGAGCTCTGTATCAATATTTTAGAATCTCTTTAGGAGAAATTTCTTTAGAATCTTTCTCTTTTAATTTATTAGAATTTAGCAAAAAATACAACTATGCAGTCTCTTTAGTAGATACTGTCATAAAAGTTTTATCAAATCACGGAATTTTAGAAATTGATAACAACTTTAACCGAAAATCTACCGTAAAATTTATTGTTAGTAGTAATAGTGTCTTGAATTATATGAATAATAATACACTTTTATCAAAAACAATAAATACCATATTAAGAACTTATGGTGGTCTATTTGAGCAAGAAAGTACTATTAACGAATTTGTAATCGCTAAAAAAGTAGGTACAAATTCTGTTGCAATCATCAATAATTTAAAACAGCTTCATATAGACAAAATTATAGACTACAAACCTGTTATTGGTGAAGCAACTATCACTTTTTTAGTACCAAGAGAAGATGATAGAAGTATCAATCAAAATTTAAGAGAAATAAAAAGTTTAATTCGTCAGAAAGTAAAAAAATCGGAAGAATTGCTTCATTTTATAGAAAACAATACAATATGTAGAAGCAAACAAATTTTACATTATTTTGATGAAACTAAAACTACAGATTGTGGTTTATGTGATGTTTGTATCAATAGAAAACACAGTTCTAACAAAGATGTTTCTATTAAAATAACAGCACTTTTAGAAACGAATCAAAATTTGACTTCCCAAGAAATTAGCAGACTTTTAAGTTATAAAGAAAAAGACATTTTAATACATTTGCGTTCTTTAGTTTCTGATGAGAAAATCAGCATAAACCATCAAAATAAATACCAACTAAATATATAATTATGAAAGATTTACGAATTATTTTTATGGGAACTCCAGATTTTGCAGTTACTATCTTAAAACATTTAGTAGACAACAATTACAATGTGGTTGGTGTAATTACAGCAACAGACAAACCAGCAGGAAGAGGTAGAAAACTAAACCAATCTGCTGTAAAAAAATATGCTAGTTCTGTAAACTTACCTATTTTACAGCCAAAAAATCTAAAAAATGAAGATTTTCATAAAGAATTAAAAGAACTAAAAGCAGATTTACAAATTGTAGTTGCTTTTAGGATGTTACCAAAAGCAGTTTGGCAAATGCCTAAATATGGTACTTTTAATTTACATGCTTCTTTATTACCTGAATATAGAGGTGCAGCTCCCATTCATTGGGCAATTATAAATGGAGAAACAAAAACTGGTGTGACCACTTTTTTTATTGATGATAAAATAGATACAGGAGAAATTATTTTACAAAAAGAAATGGATATTACTGATAACGAAACTGTTGGCTCTTTACACGACAAAATGATGTTTCTTGGAGCAGAATTAGTAGCAAAAACTGTAAATTTAATTGCTGATGGAAACATTAAAACCACAAAACAACCAGCATTAGAAGAAAAATCTGCGCCTAAATTAAACTCTGAAAACTGTAAAATAGATTGGGCAGATTCTTTAGACAACATTTACAATAAAATACGTGGCTTAAATCCTTTCCCAACTGCTTGGACAAATATAAAGAATGACAATGAAGAAATTACTGCGAAAATTTATGCAATTAAAAAAGAGGAAGAAAACCACGATTTAGAAATAGGTAAAGTAGTTGCTTCTAAAAAAACACTAAAAGTTTCCGTAAAAAAAGGATTCATTATTATTGATGAAATTAAACTTTCTGGTAAGAAAAAAATGGACGCAAAAAGTCTTTTAAATGGGTATTCTTTTTCTGAAGATGCCAAAATGTTGTAAGCCCTTTATTCGTAAGGATTGTAGCGTTTTTCGATTTTTCAACTTGCTTTATTAACAATTTACCCTCATTTATCAACAAAATAGCACTTTTTTAGACATCAAATTTGCATAAACCCTTAATCCGTCTATATTTGTTAAGCTATTTAGCAAAAACAATATTCAATTAATTTAAAAATCTATTTATTATGAACAAGTCAGATTTAATCGACGCAATGGCTGCTGATGCAGGAATCTCTAAAGCTTCTGCAAAAAAAGCATTAGAATCTTTTACAGGTAACGTAACTTCAGCTTTAAAAGGCGGAGATAAAGTTGCATTAGTAG
>JBGCFX010000218.1:0-10806 GCA_045110395.1 Polaribacter sp. | reverse complement strand
ATCACCTAAATATTTGGCATCTTCATCACCAGAAATAAGTTTATTTTTAACAGACATATACTGCCCTAATCTTACTCCCAAATCTGGATGTAACCATCTAAACATCCATTTAAATAAAGGAAATGTAAATACTTTTTTCATCCTTTTGTAGCCATAATCTCCAGGACCTAAACCATCACCATGACCAATTAGAAATTTTTTATTGTTGATGAGAAACTCTTGTGGAGAATGAAAAACGGGAATATTTAATTCTTTTTCAAAGTAATCGTTCATCCATAAATCATGATTGCCAATAAAAAAATAAATAGGAATTCCTGAATCTTTAATTTCTGCCAATTTACCTAAAACTCTAACAAATCCTCTAGGGACAACTGTTTTATACTCAAACCAAAAGTCGAACAAATCTCCTAATAAAAAAATGACTTCTGCATCTTTTTTAATTACATCTAACCAAGCTACAAACTTTTTTTCTCTTGGAAAACTAGCTTCAGCATTAGGCGCTCCTAAATGTTGGTCTGATGCAAAATAGACTTTTTTATTTTCTGAAGTGGTTATGGAAATCATTGTTGCAAAGAAACGTTATTCGTTTATACTTTCCAACTCTAAAACTTTTTGCAGCATTTTATCATCTTTATGAATAATTCTGTAGAAACCAACATCACCAAAAAGTGTATTTGCAATAGATGCTTTTAAATACTTTTTAATGCTTTGTTTGGTTTTAAAAGACGGTTTAGATTTGTCTTTTATACTTGATAAATAATCGTCAAAAATGGCTTCATTTTTATCAAAATCACTAATAAAACTATCTATAGTCCATTTTTCTAAAGCTTTTCTATTACTGTCTACATAATCGAAAGCAAAATTATTAATGGTATTAAAATGAAAATTAGACATATAAGAAGTAGTGTCTATAGCTACAAAAACATCAGGTATAATACCACCTCCACCATAAACTACTTTTCCATTTGGTGTTTTAAATTTTAGAGAATCTACTACTTTTATGCTGTCTTTACTTAACAACTCTCCACTAGAAATTCTTTTTTGATAATCTCTATAATAATTGCTTTTACCGTTTTTAGTATACGGTTTTTGTATAGAACGTCCTGTAGGTGTATAATAACGAGCCGTTGTTAAACGAACTGCAGAACCATCACCCAAATCCATTTCTATTTGTACCAATCCTTTACCAAAAGAGCGCCTTCCAATAATTGTGCCTTTATCATTGTCTTGCAAAGCCCCAGCAACAATTTCTGATGCAGAAGCTGAGTTTTCATCAATTAAAACGTACAAACCACCTTTTTCGAAACTCCCTTTAGATGTTGAGTAAGATTCATCAATTTCTCCTTTATTATTTTTTGTAAAAACGATGAGTTTATCGTCTTCTAAAAATTCATCAATAATACTATTTGCAATGTCTATAAAACCACCTCCATTTCCTCTTAAATCTAGGACTAAATCTGTCATTCCATCATCGATTAAAGAATTTAAAGAAGATTTGAATTCTCTAAAAGTGTTTCTTGCAAAACGATCTAATTTTATATAACCAACAGAATTATTAATCATATAAGCTAAATCTACACTTTTAATGTTTACTTTTCCACGAGTAATATCTATTTTAAAAAGAGAATCATTACTTTTTCTGTATACTTGAAGTGTAACTTTAGTATCTGGTTTTCCTTTTAAATGTTTTGGCACTTTATTGCTAAACATATTTTTGCCAAATAAAGTATCTTTATTTGCCATTAAAATACGATCGCCAGCTTTAATACCAGCTTTAATACTTGGCCCACCTTTTATTGGTTGAACAACTGTAATAGAATCACTTATCATTCTAAATTGCACACCAATTCCTACAAAATTACCTTGCATATTTTCTATGTTGGCTTGTTGGTTTTCTTTAGGAATATAAACAGAATGTGGGTCTAGTTTGCCTAACATTTCGCTTATTGCACCATCTAATAAACTATCTGTATTTACTTTATCTACATAATCTCTTTCAATAAAATTAATGAGTCTTTTAATTTTTACTTCTTGTGATGCATTTTTAGATAAAGATAAAACGCTTGAAGAAGTTCCATTAAAAGAAATTCCGATAAGAATCCCAAAAACAACAGCTAAAGAAAAATATATAGGTAGGTTATTTTTATTCTTCATAAGGTATGTGATTTAAGATAACTCCTGCTTTTTTTAAAAAATTAATACCAGAAACATCTCTGTAAGCTTTTGCATACACTACTCTTTTTATTCCTGCTTGATGAATAAGCTTACTGCATTGTGTACAAGGAGATAGTGTAATATATAAAGTAGCGTTATTTGCTGATTGAGTTGAGGATGCAACTTTTAAAATGGCATTGGCTTCTGCATGTAAAACTTCCCATTTTGTAGCACCAGTTTCGTCTTCACAACAATTATCAAAACCAGTTGGTGTACCATTAAAACCATCAGAAATAATCATTCTGCCTTTTACAATTAAAGCACCTACTTGTTTTCGCTCACAATGAGAGAGTTTTGCCCATTCACGAGCCATTTTTAAATAGGCTTTATCGTATTTTAATTGTTTCTTTTCTGTCATTATAACGAAAGTAAAAAGATTTACTGAATTTAGAAGTTAATAATTAGACAAAATTTTAGCAAGGGTTTTAAATTCATTGAATAACAGAATTTGTATTTAGAATTAATGGCATCTTTTTTTATTTGAGTTACCAAAAAACTCTATCTAACATCATTTGTATGGCAAAACCAATTACAATTGAAGAACAAACCAAAACCCAATCTCTTCTTGTAACTTTAAAAAAGTTTTGTAATAAAGTACCTATAATTAAAATTCCTAAAACGATTATAATTTGAGCAGCTTCAATACCCAAGGCAAATTCTAAAAGCGGAAATAATTTATCATCCTCTTTGCCAACCATCATTCTAAAATAATTAGAAAATCCTAAACCGTGAATGAAACCAAAAAATACAGCAAAAATTAAATTAATGTTTTGTTTTCCTGTGGATGATTTTTTTGCTGTAAAAACATTAAAAACTCCAGTAATAAATATGGTTACAGGAATTAGAAATTCTATCAACTTCATATTTACTTTAAGAATTCCGTAAGCAGAAAGTGCTAAAGTAATAGAATGACCAATGGTAAATAAAGTAACCAACCATAAAACTTTTTTCCATTGATTAAAACTGAAAACAACAGCTAAAACAATTAAAAATAAAATATGATCGTAAGCAGAAAAGTCTAACACATGGTTAAGACCCATTTTAAAATAGAGGATAAAATCGTTCATTGAAAATTTAGATATTAGAGGAAACCAAAGATATTAAAAACAACATAAAAACTATATTAAAAAGTGTAAGATAAAAAAGAGATGTTTGTTAGGTAATAATGAAGTTTATTAAACTAATCGAATATGACAAAACTCAATTTGTTGTACCTAATAAAAAACATCAATTTTTTATAGTTGAAGTTTTATTATTCAAGGTGATAATCTAACACATATTTACTAAGAACTTGATTTTGAATCGAGAATTTTTTGTTTATAACTCTCTAAAAAGGTTTAATATAAATGGTCTAAAGAGTTTAATGTGTTCTGAAAAAAAACTGAATAAATTAAAGATATATTTTTAAGGTTGCTTAATACTTCAATTTCAACTTTTAAAAAGTTAGACTAAACATAGTTCCTTCACCTTCAATACTTTTTACTATAATTTTTCCTTTATGAAGCATCATAATTTGTTTACAAAGAGTTAAACCAATTCCACTTCCAGTAGATTTACTTGTAAAGAAAGGAACAAATATATTCTCCATAATTTCTTTCGGGATTCCAGCTCCATTATCAAAAACCTTAATTATGGTATTTCTATTTTGGTTTTGAGAAGCAATTACTTTTATGGTTGGTTCTTCTTGATTTTGACAAGCATCTTTTGCGTTTAAAATCAAATTAATTAAAACCTGTTCTATTAAATGAACATCAATATCTAAATCTAATTTTTTAGAAGTAACTGAAAATTCAATATTAATTTTTTTTGCTTTAATAGATGGAGCCATTAACAATTCGATATTTTTAAAGAGTTCAGAAACTTCTATTTTTTGGAGATTTAAATGCGTTACTTTACTCAAACTTCTGTAGGTTTTTGCAAACTTTAACAAACCTTGACTTCTGTTTTTTATTGTTTTAATACCTGCATTTAAATCTTCAACTTCTAAAGAATATTCAATTGGGTTTTCTAAGTTCAATTCAATATTTCTCTGTAAAGTTTCTGCTAAAGAAGAAATAGGTGCAATCGAATTCATTATTTCGTGTGTCATTACACTTAATAGTTTTTTCCAAGCTTCAGATTCATTTTTATTAAGAGTACTATCAATATTTTGCAATACAACTAATTTAAAAGAATCTTCTTTTATTTGAAAAATAGTATCAGAAATTAAAACTTTTAACTTTTCATTTTGAAGTGTAATAGTAATCGAGTTTGGTTCTCTATTATACGTTTCAAAAATGATATTATACAATTCTGGCTTTCTGTTTTCTACAAAGCGAATATTTTTAAAAGAAGGAAAATTAATAATCTCTTTAAAAGTATCATTTAACCATAAAACATCTCCAGTTTCTAGGTTATAAGCAATAATACCAACATCAATCATTTCTAAAATCTTCTGAAGATAGATGTATTGTGTTTCGTTTTGAATGTTAATCTCTTTAATGGTTCTATTTACTTCGTTAAAACCTGTGTATAAAAATCTTATGTCTTTTGGACCTCGATCTTCTGGAAACCATCTGGAAAAATCTCGATATTTTACAGCTACAAAAAAGTCATCAATGGCTTCAAATCTTCTTTTTACAAAAGTGTACATTTCTATAAAACTGTATAATAGTAACGAACTAATTAAGGTAATGTATAAAACTTCTTGCAAATCAATTACATAGATTAAACCGAAAATTAGGCCAACCAAGATGAAAATTCTTAAAAAGAGTTTTAAGATATAACCTTTATAATTCATATTTATCTAATCTTCTATACAAAGCAGATCTTGTAATCCCTAATTCTTTTGCAGATTTGGAAATATTTCCTTTATGTTTTTCTAAGACTGTCAAAATTGTATTTTTCTCAACATCACCTAAATTTAAAGTTTTAGGAATATTGGTTTCAACTTTACTTTCTATAGATGAAAAAACCAAGTCTTCAGCCTTTAAAATGTTTCCATCTGTCATAATTACAGCTCTCTCTAAAATGTATTGCAATTCTCTTACATTACCTGGAAAGTTATGATTTTTTAGCTTTTTTGTGAACCCAGCATCAAACTCAAAAGAACTTTTGTTGTATTTTTCTTCATATAAACTCACAAAATATTTTGTCAATAAAATGACGTCAGTTCCTCTTTTACGAAGTGGAGGCATAGTAATATCTAATGTGTTTATTCTATAAATTAAATCTTTACGAAATTTCTTTTCATCAGCTAAAATACTTGGGTTTTGATTGGTTGCACAAATCAATCGAATATCAATTGGAATTGCTGCATTAGAGCCTAAAGGAGTTACTTGTCTATTTTGTAAAATAGTTAACAAACGTACTTGTTGACCTAGAGAAATATTGCCAATTTCATCTAAAAAAAGAGTTCCACCATTGGCAGCTTCAAAACGCCCTTTTCTATCTTCATTTGCACCAGTAAAAGCTCCTTTTTTGTAACCAAATAATTCACTTTCAAATAAAGTTGAACTTAAAGAACCAACATCAACTTTTATAAATGGTTTATTATTTCTGTTGGAATTTTCGTGTAAAGCTCTTGCAATTAAATCTTTTCCTGTTCCATTTTCACCTAAAATCAGCACATTTGCATCTGTAGGAGCTACTTTTTTTAGTTTTACAAAAACATCTTCCATAACATCACTTTCTCCAATAATTGGGATGTTATTTGAAGAGAAATTTTCTTTTGTTTTCTTTTCTGATTTTAGAATACTTTTAATGGTGTTAATGATTTTTTCATTCTTCCAAGGCTTTATTAAAAAGTCGGAAGCGCCTTCTTTTAAACCTCTCACAGCTAAATCAATATCTGCATAAGCTGTCATTAAAACTACAGCAATATTTGGGTTGAATTTTTTGATTTTGTTCAGCCAGAAAATACCTTCATTTCCAGTATTTACCAAACCATTAAAATTCATATCTAAAATAATCAAATCAAACTTTTTACTTTCAATTTGTAAATTGATATTACTCGGGTTTTTCTCTACTACAATTTCATCAACCAATGGTTTTAACAAAAGACGAATTGCTGTTAAAACATCAATATCATCATCAATTACCAAGATTTTTGATTTTTTCAAAACCATAGTTACAATATTACAATATTATAATTAAGATTTAAAAATGCTATGTAGAAATTATTAAAAAGATATTTTATGTACCAAAAACGAACAGTAAGTGTGTTAAAAACAAACACTTATATTTTTTATTGAAATTTAAGAAACTCATATACAGGAACTTATGTTTTGGCACTATGTTTACTATAATGAAATAGAAATAAAATAGTAAAAATGGATATTCAATTAGAGAAAAAGAAATTTTCTACAGCAACATTATTAAAAATTAGTGGAATTGTAATCCTCTTATTGTTGATTATTTATGTGATTTACGCAACTTCTGGTGGCGCAAAACTTTCTGTAAATAAAGAGAGAATTGCAATTAATACTGTTAAAAATGGAGTTTTTCAAGAAAATATTCCAGTAAGTGGAATTGTATTACCCATAACAACCATTTATTTAGATGCAGTTGAAGGTGGAAGAGTTGAAGAAAAGTTTGTGGAAGATGGGGCTATTATGAAAAAAGGACAACCAATCTTAAAATTAGCAAATACAGATTTGGAGTTAAGTTTAATCAACCAAGAAACTTCAGTTTATAATTTGTTAACGCAAATGCAAATTTCGCAAAATGCTGCAAGGCAGAATACTATTAATAGATTAAATCAATTTACAGACGTAGAAAATAATTTAATCGAAGCAAAACGTTTGTATGATTTGAACTCTAAACTATATGAAAAAGGTGCAATTGGGAGGCAAGATTATGAATCTTCATTGAATAGTTATAATTATCAAAAGCAAAGAATGAAACTGACCAATAAAGTTTTACAACAAGATTCTATTGCTACAAAACAAGAAATTCAGCAAGCTAAAAACTCGTATCAAAGAACACAAAGTGCTTTAAAACTAATGCGTAAGAAAGTTGAAGATTTAATTGTTAGAGCACCAATTGATGGACAATTAACTTCTTTAGATGCAGAAATTGGTCAGTCTAAAAATAAAGGAGAAAGATTAGGACAGATAGATGTTTTAACAGGATATAAAGTTAGAGTTGATATAGATGAACATTATATTTCCAGAATTTATACTGGGCAAAAAGGAACGTTTAATCTAAATAATAAACAATTCACTTTAATCATAAAAAAGATTTTTACGCAAGTAACCAATGGTCGTTTTCAAGTAGATATGGTTTTCGAAAATGAAGTTCCTAAGGGAATTAGAAGAGGGCAAAATCTACAAATTAGAGTGGCTTTAAGTGCAGAAAAAGAAGCACTATTAATTCCTGTTGGTGGTTTCTTTCAAAAAACAGGAGGAAATTGGATTTTCAAATTAAGTGAAGATGGTTCATCAGCATACAAAGTAGATATCCAATTAGGAAGTCAGAACACAAAATATTACGAAGTAATTAGTGGATTAAATGAAGGTGATAAAGTGATTACATCCAGCTATGATTCTTTCAACGAAATAGAACAAATAATTATAAAATAAGTATACCAAAAAATAAAAGTAATGATACAAATTAACGATTTAGAGAAATACTACAAAACAGAAGAAGTACAAACAATTGCACTAAACAAATTGTCTTTTGAAGTGAAAAAAGGTGAATTTGTTGCAATAATGGGGCCTTCAGGATGTGGGAAATCAACCTTATTAAACATTTTAGGATTGTTAGATGATTCTGATGGAGGGAGTTTCAAATTTAATGGAGAAGAAGTTGCAGGCTACAATGAAAGAAAACGTGCACAGTTAAGAAAGCACAATGTAGGTTTTGTTTTTCAGAGTTTTAATTTGATTGATGAATTAACCGTTTTCGAAAATGTAGAATTGCCTTTGATTTACACAGGTGTTAAATCAGCAGAAAGGAAAAAGCGAGTAGAAGAAGTGTTAGAGAAAATGCAAATTATGCACAGACGTAATCATTTTCCTCAACAATTATCAGGTGGTCAGCAACAAAGAGTTGCAGTTGCAAGAGCTGTTGTAAACAATCCAAAATTGATTTTGGCAGATGAACCAACTGGAAATTTAGATAGTGCAAATGGTAATGAAGTGATGGATTTATTAATCGATTTAAATGAAGCTGGGACTACAATTATTATGGTAACTCACAGTGAACACGATGCAAAATATAGTCACAGAATTATTAGAATGTTAGATGGTCAAAAAGTGACCGAAAATATTTTGGTTTAATCAAATCTTCAGAAAAATCTATCTAAAAATCAAACAAATGTTTAAAAATAATATAAAAATTGCCTTTAGAAATGTTTTGAAACATAAAGTGTTTTCATTCATAAATGTTATTGGTTTAACCATAGGTTTAAGTGCCTCATTAATTATTGGTTTAATGGTGTATTATGATTATACTTTTGATAATTTTCATAAAGATGGAGACCGAATTTATAGAGTAGTTACCGATTTGAAATTTCCTCAAGGAGGGTTTACTAGTTCTGGAGTAACTTTAGCGTTAAAAGGTGCAATTGAAGAGGATTCTAATTTTGATTTAGTTAGTGAATTTTATGTTGAAAGACCAATGAAGGTTGAAAATAAAGTTGAAAATCTAAAGTTCAAACTACCAGAATTTATAATTTATGCAGATCAAGACTACTTTAATATTTTTGATTACAAATTTATTACTGGAGATGCTAACAATACATTACAAAATCCGAATGAAGTTATTTTAACGGAAGAACGTGCTTCAAAATATTTCCCCAATACAGCAATTACAGACATTATTGGAAAAACTTTAATGTATAACGATTCTATAAACGCAAAAGTTACTGGTATTGTAGAAAATTTTAAGAATAGAACAGATATTATTTTTCAAGAATTTATTTCACATCCAACTTTGTTACAAACTCGATTGAGAGGTAATATAATTGGAAAAAATTGGAACAATACCAATTCTAATTCACAGTTGTTTGTAAAGTTGAACCCTAATGCCAATATAACTTCAATAAAAAGTAAACTCAAGGAAATTGCAACAGAACACGCAACTGAAAAGGATATTAAATATGGAGAAGAACGTATATTTAAACTTCAACCACTAGCAGATTTACACTTTAATGATAATTACGGTTTATACAATTGGTCAGCTGGAAGAGCAAGTAAACCACTTTTAAAAAATTTAATATATGTTGCAATATTTTTATTGCTTTTAGGTTGCATCAATTTTATCAATTTAAATACTACACAAGCAGCACAAAGAGCTAAAGAAATTGGCATTCGTAAAACTTTAGGAAGCTCAAGAAAACAATTGATTAGTCAATTTATGGGCGAAACTTTTCTGTTAGTATTATTTTCTGCATTATTATCAGTAGTACTTTCAAAATGGTTGATAAATGTGTTTTCAGATTTTGTTCCAGCAGGTTTAAGTTTTGACTTATTTAAAACACCAGCAATCATAATTGGAATACTTTTTCTATTAATTGGAGTAACTTTTTTATCAGGTTTTTATCCAGCTATAGTATTGTCAAAATTCAATACAATTTCTGTATTAAAAAACCATTTAGGAGTTGGAGATAAAAAAGTGCGTTTAAGAAAGTTTTTAACGGTTTTTCAATTTACAATTGCACAGGTTTTTATCATTGCTACACTTTTAATAGGTAAACAAATCAACTTTTTATTGAATAAAGATATGGGGTTTAAAAAAGATGCAATTATCTCTGTTTACAAGCCAATTGGAGAAAATAGTTTTGAAAAAATTAAATTATATAAAGAGCAGTTATCATCAATTCCAGATATTAAAAGTATTAGTCTTGGTGGTTCACCACCAGCATCTCAAAGTATAAATTCGACTGATATGAAAAGAATGGTGAATGAACAAGAAGTTTATGGAGAAGTTCAATTTTTGGCAGGAGATACCCAATTTTTAGACCTTTATGAAATCGAATTGTTAGCAGGTCGTATTCAAAGAAATGATACCGTAAAAGAATTGGTAATTAACGAGACTGCTAGAAAATATTTTAAGTTTACATCTCCAGAAGATGCTGTAGGAAAAACCTTGCTTAATGAAAAAGAAAACCTACTAATTGTTGGTGTTATGGATGATTTTCACCAACGTTCTTTGAGGTCTGAAATTAAACCAATGGCTTTTCGTGGAGATTGGTTTAGACCAAGATGGTCTTATTTCCAGGCAGCGCATATTTCTTTAAAAAGTGACTCTTCAAGTGATTTAAAAAATAGCCTTGCAAAGATTGAAAAGGTATATAAAGAAGTATATCCAGGAACAGATATGAGGCTTGAGTTTTTAGATGAAACCATTGCCAAATTTTACAAAAGAGAACAAAAAGTCTCAAAGTTATTAAACTGGGCAACAGGTTTATCCATTTTAATTAGTTGTTTAGGCTTATTAGGTTTGGTTATATACACCACAAATAGAAGAGTAAAAGAAATTGGTGTTCGTAAAGTTTTAGGAGCTTCATTATTTCAAATTAATACACTTTTATGCAAAGAGTTTTTAATATTGGTAGCCATTGCTTTTGCAATTGCAGCACCAATTGCTTGGTATGGAACTTATAATTGG
>JBGCFX010000217.1:0-6095 GCA_045110395.1 Polaribacter sp. | reverse complement strand
TTTACAAACGCCTTTCCGTTTACAATTACCTGTTTCCCCTTAGAATCTAAAGGCATAAAAAAACCATAATCTTTAAAACGAACCATTGTTTCTGCCTCTTCTCCTAAAGGTAACTTCATCCAACATCCTTTTTTAACACATACTTCTTTAATTGATGAACTAAATTTAACATCAATAGTATCACCTACTTTCATCGTGTTTAATTTCGCTAATAAATCTTTAGAAGAAATGGTGTTTTCAGCAGAAATTTTATCTCCAAAATATTCATAAATAGTTGCTACTTCTTCTTTATTATCATTTTTAACTTCACTTTTATTTTGCTTACAAGCTGTAAAAACGAATAGTAAAATAAAACAAATTCGGATAAAATATTTCATAATTTCTAGATTTTAAATGTTTAGCACAAAAGTACATTTTTTAATGAATAAAAGCAATCATTTGTTTTATTGACAGATGAATAATTTGTGTACATTTGTTGTCTTAATTCAATCAATAAGAATGAAATCTAATATAGAAATTAAACGTATTGAAAAATCGAAGATAGACTCTGTAGATTTTGACAATTTACCTTTTGGTAGTGTATATTCTGACCATATGTTAGAATGTGATTTTGTAGACGGAAAATGGCAAGACCCAATTATTAAACCTTATGCACCAATTTCTTTAGACCCAGCTGCAAAGATTTTTCATTATGGCCAATCTATTTTTGAAGGAATGAAAGCCTATAAAGATGCAGACAATAACACTATGTTATTTAGACCTTTAGACAATTGTAAACGTTTAAATAAATCTGCAGAACGTTTGGTAATTCCTGAGATTCCTGAAGACATTTTTATGGACGGATTAAAAAAATTATTAGAAGTTGATAATGCTTGGATCCCTACAAATGATGGAAGTTCTTTATACATAAGACCTTTTATGTTTGCTTCTGGATTGGGTTTTCACGCTTCTCCTGCAAATGCTTATAAATTCATTATTTGTACTGCACCTTCAGGAGCTTATTTTGCTGGAAAAGTAAAAGTTTTAATTGAAGAAAAATACGCACGTGCTGCAAATGGTGGTGTTGGTTTTGCAAAAGCTGGTGGTAATTATGCTGCACAGTTTTACCCAACTCAATTAGCGATAGAAAAAGGGTATAATCAAGTAATTTGGACGGATGACAATTCGCACGAATATATTGAAGAAGCTGGTGCTATGAATATTTTTATCAGAATTAATGATACCTTAATTACAAGCCCAACTTCCGATCGTATTTTAGACGGAATTACACGTAAAAGCATCATACAAATTGCAAAAGACATTGACATTGATGTTGAAGTAAGAAAAATTTCTGTTTCTGAAGTAATTGCTGCAGCGCAAAGTGGCAGCTTAAAAGAAATGTTTGGTGCAGGAACTGCTGCTGTAATTTCGCCAATTGCAGGTTTTGGTTATCAAGGCACAGATTATGACTTACCAGAACTAGAAAAACCTTTTGCGCAAACTTTAAAGAAAGCCATTACAGATATACAAACCAATAAAGCTAAAGATCCTTATGGATGGAGAGTTTTTGTAAAATAAATATATTTTAAATTAATTATTAAAAGCATCAATTAACTTTGATGCTTTTTTGTTGTTCTAATTTTGCTATCTTTAGAAAAACTAAATTTTGTAAAATGAAAACATATACTAAAGAAGATATTAAAATTGGATGGGAACCAGAAAAATGCACACATTCTGCTAAATGTGCTTTAGGTTTATCAAAAGTTTTTAAGCCAAAAAATAAACCTTGGATTCAACAAGAAAACGCAACAAAACAAGAAATTATAAACCAAGTTGGCAAATGCCCTTCTAAAGCATTAACTATTCAATACTAATTAACATTTTTGATGAAGTTTTTTTGGAATTTTATTTTGATTATTCTTTTGTTTTCCTGTAATAAAAATTCAGCTAAAAAAGAGAAAATACCTTTACAATCTAAACAATACATTACTGTTTTAGGAACTGCTCAAGATGGAGGATATCCTCATATTGGTTGTCAAAAAGAGTGTTGTGCAACTGTTTATTCAGGAATTAACAAACGTAAAAATGTGGTTTCTTTAGGTTTGGTTGATACAGAAAACAAACAAAAATGGTTGTTTGATGCTACACCAGATATGCATACTCAATTGGCTGATTTAGACCTAAATCATCTAAAAACCAACACAATAATTGATGGAGTTTTTCTAACACATGCACATATTGGTCATTATACAGGGTTGATGTATTTTGGAAGAGAAGCCTATGGAAAAAAGAATATAAATGTTTTTGCAATGCCAAAAATGAAAGGTTTTTTAGAAAAAAATGGACCTTGGAGTCAGTTGGTTTCTTTGCAAAATATCAAACTAAAAAAACTACAGAACGATTCTACAATTGTTTTAAATAATAAACTGAAAGTAACTCCTTTTTTAGTACCTCATAGAGATGAATTTTCTGAAACTGTAGGTTATAAAATTACAGGTAGTAAAAAAACAGCACTTTTTATTCCAGATATTGATAAATGGCAAAAATGGAAACGTAATATTATTGAAGAAGTAAAAAAAGTAGATTATGCTTTTGTTGATGCTACTTTTTTGAATCAAAAAGAGGTAAAAAGAGCTATGACAGAAGTGCCTCATCCTTTTATAGAAGAAACTATTTCTTTGTTTAAAAATGAGTCTTTTATTACTAAAAATAAAATCATTTTTATACATTTTAATCATACAAACCCAACTTTACAAGAAAGTAGTAAAGAACGAAAAAATATTGAAAAATTAGGTTTTAGGTTTGCTTCTGAAGGATTGAAAATGGATTTATAATACTGATTATTAGTCTGTTTCTAAAAAAAACTCTAAATTAGAAACTGCTATGAACGAATCTAAATATCTTAAATTAAGTAAAGAATTACAAGAACTGAGTAAATCAATCCCTTTAAAATGGGGAAATATTCAGAATAATACAACCGATTCTAAATTAAATTTATTTGAAATTGATAGTAAAAATCAACTTGAAATTGAAATAAAAAACTTTAGCGAAAAAGACAAAAATTATTTTAGAAGAAGATGGTTTATTTGGCAATGTGCAAGAGTAGATGAGTATTTATTTTACAAAAATAACAACGTAAAGCAAAACTCAAATCCTAAAGACCAAAATTGGGATATTGAATTTAATAATGAGAAAAAGTTACGTTTTGACATAAAAGGTACAATTGTTCCAAAATCTTTAAGAGCAAATTTTAAGATTTCTGACGAAAAGAAAATTATTGATTTTTATTATCAAAATCAGAGTAAAGGAATTCGATATAAGATTCAAAATAGGTTATTTATTGTGCATCATTCTTTTTATAAAGAAGAGAGAAGTATCTTTTTAAGATGCCATTGGAAATTGAAAGAAAAAGCTTACAAGCATTTTTCTGAACTAATTACTTCAACTATTAATTTTACTTCTTACAAAACTGCCATTGCAAAATGTATTTTCATTATTGAGAATGAGAATAATGAGTTTTCTTTTAAAATTAATTATAAATAATGGTAAAGATAGTTTAGTTTGTTTCTAAATTTAAAAAAATCTAACTTCGCTAACTCATCATAAAGTGAATTAAAACTCACTTTATCATTAGAGTTGTGCATAATAACCACTCAAACGAAATCTAGCTAATTAATGAATGAAATCTAAAGAAGAAAAAGAATACGAAAAAAGAGTAAAAGCTAGAATTCTAATTTTAAAAGAATATCTTGAAAAAGGCGATAAAAAAATAAATGTCGTAAATAAAGAAGATGCAGTTAATTTTGAGGAAAGTTTTCGAAAAATCCGCTTTGACTCAAAAGGAGAACCAATATTAGAAACTGTAGATAGCAGAATTAGGTCACTCGCTTTAGTTATAGAACAAGTTGACCATAGAGACAAAATGAAAAGTGCCATTTCCCTTCAACAAATTCAAGAAGGGTATTTCAATAGAATTGAAGGCAACTTTAATCATTTCTATAAGATAATGCTAGAAAATAATGTTTCACCACATCAAGTGGCAAATGTTATTGCATACGGAGAACAATCAATAGACCATTTAGATGAAGTTATAAATCCAATTTTAAAAGACCTTGAGGAATTTTGGGAATTGGTTGCAGAATCAGGCTATCTGCACCTTGAAGATGATTACGATTCAATTAAAGCAGTATTTGGTGGAGATTTATTTCCATCTAATGAAGAAAATATAGCTTCCAAATGTGGAATTTATACAGATACAATAATACTTCCTTGTCCATTTATTCGGTCAAGACATATGTTTGATGTTTGGAACAAAGAGCAAAGAGTATATTATTTACTAAAACACGCTTTAAATATCCTACAATACAAAGAACTTGCATTAACAGAACTAGATAAACCGATTATAGCAATACTTCCAGACAAAGAAATGATGGATGAATTTGCGTATGAGGATATAGCTAAATTAGGAGAAAAAGATGCACTTTATCACGCTGGAAGAGTTTTCGATAGAAAATTTGAAAGTATGGACGAACTTATAGATTTTGGAAAAAGTCTTGATACTATAGAAAAAGTTACTAATGAAATAAAAGACCGAAACCGTGTATTATTTGACACAGAGTTTAAAGATTCTTTAGAATTACAGATAAAAAACCATATGGAAAGTGATTCAGCAAAAGCTATGAGAACTGATAATCCAGGAGTTTTAGTTTCAATGATGGGATTTGGTAGAATGAGTGTTTGTAACGAATTATTACTCAAATCATCTAAAGTAGGTGGAATTCCACTCATTGACGCACCAACTTCTTGGGAATATTTCAAATGGAAATTAGAATATGATTCCGAAAGAACTTATCCCGACAAAGATTATTCAAAACTTCATATTGTAAAAGGATTAAATGGTCTTGATAGTTCTAAATTACAATGGATTGGAAAAATTCCACCCAAAGGCCTTATAGAATTAAGAAAAAATGGTGCAATAAATGAAATTAGAGAAATTCTACTAAAAGGAATTGATGAATTAGTAAATGCGAATCAATTTGATTTTACAAGTACATCTCATAAAGTGTTTAACAACTTGAATTTTGCTTTCAACCAGCATCAAGAAAATATAAGAAAACTATCAAATAAGAAATGGAAAATAGCAGGAAAAGATTTTGGCTCTTGGTTAGTTATGGGTTCTGTTGAGATTGCTTCTGCTTGTACAGGAAATATGATTTTTGGTTTACCATCTGCAATACTTGGTCAAGTATTAGATGCACCGAAACTCAAAGATTTACCGAAAACAGTTGAAAACATAAAACAAACCGAACGAGAAAAAGAGCAGCTTAAAAAATCACCATTAGGCTTGATGTTTAAGTATAGTAAATGAAAAATTACTATGCACAACAACGTGTATAATTAATGGCTGGTTCTTACCTACTTACGAAAATCCTCGCGGATTTTCTATTCGGTTTTTATTTACTAATTTAGTTTCTGAAACACGCCACTAATCATACACAAAACCGTTAGCAATAATTTGACAAAATGAACCGAATAATAATATTGATATTTTTTCTTAGTGTTATTTCTTGTCAAAATGGACAACAGAAAGAAAATATAAATAACGGAATTGTATCTGACACTATTCAATTTCCTCTGAGAATATTACCTGACAATGGTTGGTTTCTGAAATTATATCCCAACTCAAAATATGATTACGTTTACTTTTCAGGATTTAGTTCTGGTTTTGATACTATTGAAAACGGAACATATAAACTAGTTGAAAAGCAGATTTTTTTTAATAATGGAATGAATAAAAGCGAGTTTGACTCAAAAAATTATTATCTTTTTGAAAACAATAAAAACGGAACTGATAGTACAAAATGTTTAAAAGATAAAACTGAAAAATATTGTCTAATAATAGAAACGGAATAAAAACTATTGCTAACACCGTATAAAAATAATTGCGGTTTTAGTGCTTAATCAAAGGTCGTTGCGTGTTTGTAACGTCTGAATTTCCTTCGGAAATTCCTCGCATACAAACCCGCAACTATTCTTATACATAAACGTTGTACTCAATAGTCAGAAACGCATGGTAAATTTTATGAAACAAATATTTTTTCTAATAATATTCAACT
>JBGCFX010000216.1:0-2530 GCA_045110395.1 Polaribacter sp. | reverse complement strand
TGCCACCAAAGAGTTGTAGAATGTGGTGGAAACGTGTACAAGGAAGAAAAACGAAGCATGAAAAATTACGAACAATTACAGAGGGTAGATTTAAATGTTCTAGACAAAAACAAATTACCCATAACTCAATTTCAAAACGATAACGTGCTTTGATTACGGAGATGAGTTCCTGAGACAGCACATAAAAAAGATAACATGAGTACAGATATTTTAAATTTAAGACAAAACGGTCACAAACTAAATGGATAATAAAATTCAGAAATCGGTGATGACCACCTCTATACAGGATTAGAAACCCCAATGAAACCTGATGCTTTTAAGCTTAGTGATGCGGAGAAAAAAGAACGCATCGCTATTCTTTTCGAAGAAATCATGGATGTCATGGGTTTAGATTTAACTGATGATTCACTTCAAGGAACACCAAAGCGTGTTGCTAAAATGTACATCGACGAAATCTTTTCAGGTTTAAATCCGCAGAATAAGCCAAAAGTGGCATTGTTCGATAATAAATATCAATACAATCAAATGTTGGTTGAAAAAAATATTACGTTTTACTCTAACTGTGAGCATCATTTTGTGCCTATTATTGGTAAAGCACATGTCGCCTACATTTCGTCTGGAAAAGTTATTGGTCTTTCAAAACTTAACAGAATTGTTCAATATTACGCCAAACGTCCTCAAGTACAGGAGCGTTTAACAAATCAAATTGCGGAAGAACTTAAAACTATTCTTGAAACAGAAGATGTAGCTGTAATTATAGATGCAAAACACTTGTGTGTCTCTTCGAGAGGAATTAAAGATGATACTTCAGCTACTGTTACTACGTATTATGGAGGGCAGTTCAATTCAGCAGAAAAAATATCAGAATTACACAACTATATAAATAATTAAAATTATGGAATTAATAAACAAAGCATTAGAATTCGAGCAAAGAAAGATGAGATCATTGTCTACTAGTGATCGCGTTAAAATTTCACGTGAAGCAAAAGCGTTAATCCTTGATTTAAATCAGATTTACAAAGAGAAAAAAGATCAGAATATTATGGATCTTATGAAACGCCTGACGGCAATTAAAAGAAAGGTTGAAAAACGTTTAAAAGGAGCTCCTTTAACGGCGTAAAACTTACCTAATATCATCACAACGAGCGTAATAGATTATGTGACTAAACAATTCTGCTACGCTCTTATTTTATCAAAATAAATGAAAACATATATCGTAATAGGTGGAAGTCGTGGCATTGGTAATGCTATTGTTGAGCTTTTGTTGAATGACTGCAATGTCATTAACATTAGTAGAACTGAACCACAACAGACGCACCAAAATTTAAAACATTTTTCTTGTAACATTCTTTCTGATGAATTACCAGACATTGATAATGCAGACGGATTAATTTATTGTCCAGGAAGTATAAATTTAAAACCCATTGGACGTTTTAGTCTTGATGAATTTAGAGAGGACTACGAGATCAACGTTATAGGTGCTGTGAAATCAATTCAAAAGTATTTAAATATCATCAAAAATGGGACAAATCCGTCCATTGTATTATTTAGTACAGTGGCCGCCAAGCTTGGAATGCCATTTCATGCAAGCGTTGCTGCAGCGAAATCTGGAGTGGAAGGTTTAGTAAAGTCGTTAGGTGCAGAATTAGCAACTACCTTGCGAATTAATGCCATTGCACCAACCGTAACTAACACAGACTTAGCTTCTAAATTGTTACGCAACGACAAAATGATAGAAAATATTACAGATCGACACCCAATGAAAAAGTTCTTACAACCAAAGGATGTTGCCGAAATGGCAGGATTTCTACTCTCTGAAAAGTCAAGTGCAATCTCAGGTCAAGTTTTTGAGATGGATTGCGGTATTGTAAGTTTTAAAATATAATATGAATCCAATTAAAATTTTTATGGCAACCTTATTTACGAAATCAGATACTACCCTTAGCTCAGAAAAAATATCTTTTTATGATATTTCAATTAATGCTTTAAATGGAGCGGCTTTAAATCTATCAAATTTTGAAGGTAAATTTATACTCTTTGTAAATGTGGCCTCAAAATGTGGTTTTACGCCTCAGTACAAAGATTTAGAAAAACTATATAACGATTATAACGACAAACTGGTTGTCATTGGAGTTCCTTGTAATCAATTTGGTAGGCAAGAACCTGGAAACGCTGAAGATATTGAATCTTTTTGCGAAGTTAATTATGGTGTTACATTTCCAATTACTGAAAAAATTGATGTCAAAGGAAGTCAACAACACCCTTTATATCAATGGTTAACGAATAAACATATGAATGGTGTAAAGAATTCAAAAGTAAAATGGACAGTAGAAGCAACATATACTAATAAAATCCATGAAATAAATCCAAGTTTATTAACAAAGAAGGATCGAAAAAAATGGAATATTGAAGATGTATGTGAATTTTTTGTTAAACCAGAAACAGTCGAAAGTAAAGCTTGTTATGTTGATACAATAAAACAAGAGGAAAGAGGAAAACCATTTCAAGGAAATTTTGTTTCACAATGTCG
>JBGCFX010000215.1:0-6063 GCA_045110395.1 Polaribacter sp. | reverse complement strand
ACAACTGATAAAAAAATATTTTATTCACTAGATAGTGATGAAATGAATTTAGAATATAAAAAACCGATTGAAATTGGTTATTCAACAACCATTAAAGCAGCAGTTTTTAATGCTGAAAACAAGAAATTAGGTAGTATTTATTCTCAAAAAATTAAGCTGCACAAAGCTGTAGGAGCAAATATCTCTTTAAATGTTCAACCTAATAAAGCATACAATGCAGGAGGTACACAAGCATTAATTAATGGTATTTCTGGAAACAATAAACGTTATGGAGATTCAGAATGGTTAGGTTTTTCTGGTGATGATTTAGAAATTACTATTGAATTTGATAAACCAACAGAAATCAATTCAATTTCTACGCGTTTTCATAATGGAAATGGGCAATGGATTTATGCGCCAGAAGAAATTGGATTTAGTTTTCTATTAGAAGATGGAAAAACCATCAACGATATAAGACTTATAAAAAATAGAGATAGTTTATTGGTTAACTATCATTACAAAATAGAACCTATCAAAGTTTCTAAAATTGAAATCATCATTAAAAACTTCGGTAAAATCCCAGAAGGTAAACAAGGTGCAGGTCATAAAGCTTGGACGTTTATTGATGAGATAGTTGTGGAGTAATAATAAAACTTCTCGATACAAAATTCTTGAAAAAAGAATTTCACTCGAAATGACAGTTCTTGAGCAAAACAAGAGTAAGAAGTTTCTGTCAGTTCGAGTGATTTTTATGAAGAATGAAGAAAAATTGTATCGAGAACATTAAAAAGAAGATTAAAATCTATGAAATTAGAAATCTGCGCAAATTCATACCAATCCTCAAAAAACGCTCAAATAGCAGGAGCAGATAGAATTGAACTCTGTTCTGAATTATCTGTTGGCGGAATTACACCTTCTTATGGTTTATTAAAAAAAGTTTCGGAAAATATTACAATCCCTGTAAATGTTCTAATTCGTCCAAGAAGTGGTAACTTTTTTTATTCTGATGATGAGTTTAAACAAATGAAAACCGATATTAAAATCTGTAAAGAATTAGGTTCTAACGGAATTGTTTCTGGGATTTTAAATGCTGATAATACTATCGACATCAAAAGGACAGAAGAATTAATTCAACTTTCTAAACCACTTTCCTTTACGTTTCATAGAGCTTTTGATTGTGTTACAAATCCATTAGAATCTTTACAACAATTAATCAATTTAGGAGTTGACAGCATCTTAACTTCTGGTTTGCAAGAAAAAGCTATTGATGGAATTGAATTGCTTTCTAAACTTCAAGAAACTGCACAAAACAAACTAACAATTCTTGCAGGAAGTGGCATTAATCCACAAAATGCAATACGTTTTAAAAAAGCTGGCTTAAAAGAAATACACACTTCTGCTTCGAAAATGATACAACAAAATAGTGAAAAAAATTATTTTGATAAAGCCCAAACTGTTTCAGATATAGAAACTATTAAAGAAATTCTAAACGCTATAAATTGATTCGTAAACTCTCTTTTTTAGTACTGATTTTAATCATTGGATGTCAACAAAAAAATGACCTTCCCATAAAAATTTCGTTGAACAAAAACTGGCAATTTAAAGGAGTTGATACTTTAGATTGGAAATCAGCAACAGTTCCTGGAAATATTTTTACAGATTTATTAGATCATAAAATTATTGAAGATCCATTCATTAAAAATAATGAAGAAAAAGTACAATGGGTTTCTGGTAAAAACTGGGAATACAAAACTACTTTTACACTTTCTGATGAGATTTTACAGAAGAATAACATCGAACTTAATTTTGAAGGTTTAGATACCTATGCAAAGATTTATATCAATGGAAACTATCAACTTGATACTGATAATGCTTTCAGAAAATATTCAATTCCGATTAAAGATTTAGTTAAAAAAGAAAACGAATTAAGAATCGTTTTTATAAATTCTAATGAAATTGAAACTCAAAAAGAAATCAATAATCCCTATAAATTACCTGAAGGAAAAAGAATTTACACCAGAAAAGCACAGTTTCAATATGGTTGGGATTGGGGACCAAAATTAAATACTTCTGGGATTTGGAAAGCTGTTTCCATAAATGCTTGGAATGATTATAAAATAAAAAATATTTCGATAAACAATTTAAGCATAACAGAAGATAATGCTAGTTTAATGATTAAACTAGAGGAAGAAAATGATTCTAGTAGTTTTATTTATGAAGTATTTGTAAATAATAATTCAGTTTTAAAAAAGCATTCAAATCCTTTAATTCCAGCAATTTTTCCAATCAAAATAGAAAATCCAAAATTGTGGTGGCCACATAATTTAGGCGAACCTTATTTATATGATATTAAAGTAATCGTTAAAAAAGACAATCAAATTTTAGATAGTATTTCTACTAAATACGGAATTAGAACCATAAAACTCATCAATAAAAAAGACAACATTGGCGAATCTTTTTATTTTGTAGTCAATGGAAAACCTATTTATATGAAAGGTGCCAATTACATTCCACAAAATAGTTTTCAGAATAAAGTTAGCAATACTCATTATGAAAAATTATTGTCTGATGTTGTAGAATCGAATATGAATATGTTACGTGTTTGGGGAGGTGGAATTTATGAAAACGACATTTTCTACGATTTATGTGACGAAAAAGGGATTTTAATTTGGCAAGATTTTATGTTTGCGTGTGCAATGTATCCTGGAGATAAAGCATTTTTAGAAAATGTAAAGTCTGAAGCAGCACAACAAGTAAAACGTTTAAGAAATCATCCTTCTATTGCTCTTTGGTGTGGTAATAATGAAAATTCTGAAGGCTGGAAACGTTGGGGTTGGCAAAACAATAGAAGCGAAAAAGAGAAAGAAGATATTTGGAATGATTATTTAGCAGTTTTCGATTCCATTTTACCAAATACAGTCGCAGAATTTAGTGAAACAGGTTATTGGGAAACTTCGCCAAAATATGGACGTGGAAATATTAAATATAAAACAGAAGGAGATGCTCACGATTGGTGGATTTGGCACGATTCTTATCCTTTTGAACATTTACAAAACAATGTTCCTAGATTTATGAGTGAATTTGGCTTTCAATCTTTTCCTAGTTTTGAAACTTTAAAATATATCAATCAAAATGATACAATTGATTTAAAAACAGCTGCTATAAAATCGCATCAGAAACATTCTAGAGGTTTTCAATTAATTGATGAATATATGGCTCGTGATTATAAAACTCCTACAAATGATGAAGATTATGCTTATGTAAGTCAATTATTACAAGCCAAAGGAATTGTAATGGGAATTGAAGCGCACAGAAGAGCCAAACCATACAATATGGGAACTCTATATTGGCAATTAAATGATTGCTGGCCTGCAATTTCTTGGTCTAGTATTGATTATTTTGGCAACTGGAAAGCTTTGCAATACAAAGCAAAAAATGCTTTTAAAAATGTTTTAATTTCTTCTAAAGTTGAAAACAATGCTGTAAAAACTTTTATAATCAATGATACTTTTGAAAATTTTAATGGAACTTTAAAATTAAAAGCGATAGATTTTTACGGAAAAGAAATTTGGACAACATCTAAAGAAATTGAAGTTTAGAAAATAGTAGTCAGCAATATTTTAGTTTTTCTTTGGGTAAAATTGATAGAAAAAATACTTTTTTAATCGCTGAATTCAATAATGCTACATCGTATTTCTATTTTACAAAACCTAAAGATTTAAATTTACCAAAAGGTGAAATAGAAAAAGAAATTACTAAAACAAAAGATGGTTTTAAAATCTCATTAAAAAGTGAAGTTTTACAGAAAGATGTATTTTTATTTAGTAATGAAAAAGGCCATTTTTCTGATAACTATTTTGATTTATTACCTAATGAAACTAAAGTTATCAAATTTAAAACTGATTCAAAATCATTAAATGATTTAGAGATTAAAACACTAAACAATATTTAATTAGTTAACAAACTAGTGTTTTTACTTATTGATTTTATCATACAAAAATTTTAACTTCGTGTTCTACTATTATAAACATTAAAACGTTGCATAATCGAGTTAACGTTGTGTGTAATATCAGAATGACCACAATAAACCCACAAATCTCCAAAAAACATTTGTCACAATTAGAAAATGGCTCTATTGACAAGCTGAATGAAAAATATTCAAAAATATATAATTTTGTTTTTACATTTTTTTAGTTAAATAATTTTTCTTTTAGTGCTTTATATTTTGTTCTTCCTACTGGAAGTATTTCTCCGTTTTTTAACTCAACTGCATATTGACTTCCTGTTTTGACAATAATTTCTTTTATTTCTTTTGTTTTTACCAAATACGATTTATGAATTCGTTCAAATGATTTTGGTAATAATTGAGAAAGTTTTTCTAACGATTTATCATGCAATTTTTTTCCTCCATTAGTAAGAACTATTTCTGTATAAACACCAGCTCCTTTAATATAATTCACATCTTCAATATTAACAAGATGAATTCCTCCGTGCTTTTTAACCGCTAAAAACTGTAAGTTTTCTATACTAACTTCTTCCTTTTTCACAACTCTGTTGAAAGCAATTTCAATCCGTTTTTTGTCAAAAGGTTTTGCAACAAAATCTAAAACACCAAATTCAAATGCTTTTATGGCTCCGTTTTTGTTTGCGGAAATGATAATTGTGTGAAAAGAACTAGAGGCAGTTTCTTTTAGCACCTCAAACCCATTCTCTCCATTCAAATTTAAATCCAAAAGAACTAAATCTAGAACGTTATTTTTAATATATTCAAGTCCTTCTGCTAAAGATTGAACTGAAGTAATTTCTTCTAACGTATTTAAGAAAAACTCTTTTGTCATTCTTTCTACACGCTTTGCAATTCTAATTTCGTCTTCTATAATTAATATGTTCATTCTTATTTTTGAATTGTAATTGTATTTTTCCAACCTTCTTTTGTCGCTTTAGAAGTAAAGGTCCAATCAACACCATAACTTTCTATCAACCGAGCTTTTATGTATTTAATACCTGTTCCGTCTGAGATGTTTTTTTGTTGACTTCTAACTTTTCCAAAAGTTAAAAAAGTATACTCCTGCGTATTTAAGGTTCTATTAGCAATTAGTTTAAAGCTCATTTCATTTTTATCCGATGGCAAACAATGAGTAATGCTGTTTTCTAATAGTGTGAGAATTACTGCTGGAGGAATTAACTGTTCAATGTTTTCCTTGACGCCTTCATCTTTCCATATATAATCGATTTCTTTTCGAAACTTCATAATATTGATATGACTTTTACAAAGTTTTATTTCTTGAGAAATAGATATTAAAGTTTCGTTTTCTACTTGATTTAATAAGTCAAATTCATCTGCCAAAGCTTGGATAAATAAAACACCTTTATTTGGAGCTTCTTCTATCCAATCAATTAATGATGTTAATGTATTCATTAAAAAATGAGGTTGTATGCTCTTCTTTAATAATTCTAGTTTTAAACGAGTAGATTGTACCAATGAGAACTCATAAGCTATTTGTTGCTCTTTAGTTCGTAATGATAAAATGTAGAACATACATAGTAAAATAATTGCAAAACTAACAAATAGACTAATTTCATAAATAGAGAGTTGATAAACAATAAAACTTAAAATAAGCCCAAATAAGATGATAATTGCACCTTTTTTTCTTTGATATATTGCGTTTAAAATAATCAAGGTTGATGAAAACCACATTAACTGACCTAGCCTTAATGCTATTGTGTCATGTTGATTAAAATGATACCAAACAGTTATAGTTAAAAGAATAATATATATAGCTAAAAAAAACTTTCTTTTATTGAGCTTAAATTGCAAAGAAAAATAATAAGGAATTAGTAAAGAAACTACAAAAGTAAGAAACCCTATGATTTTCAATCGTAAATAGAAATCTGTATAATGTATTGATATATAAAACTTTATATACTCAGTAATTATTAAAAGAAAAAACAGAAAAGAAGTTAAACTAAATAAAAACATAGCTCCTTTTTTTTTTTTTTTAATAAAAAGGAAAAAATAATATATATTAGTAATTAAAAAAATATCTTATAAAATATTTATTTATAAATTTGTAGATAATTGTT
>JBGCFX010000214.1:0-5058 GCA_045110395.1 Polaribacter sp. | reverse complement strand
GGTAATTACCACTTCTTATGATAATTACGCATTAACCGCTTTTAAAGAAGATGCTATAGATTACTTGTTAAAGCCTATAGATACTGATGATCTGATGAAAGTTGTGAAAAAAATTACTAAAAATAAAATAAATAAGCAATTAGGTTTTTCACTTCAAGACTTTATTTCATCACCAGAAAAAAAGATTAAAAAAATCGCAATTCCGTTAACAGGTAAAACTGTTTTTGTAAATATTAAAGATGTTTATTATTGCAAGTCTGATGGAAATTACACCACCATTTTTTTAGAGAATGGAGATAAATACTTGTATTCAAAAAAAATAAAAGATGTACATAAAATCTTTAATTCTGATGAAATAATAAGAGTGCATCAATCTTATTTGGTGAATGTAAATTACATAAAAGAGTATGTAAAAAGTGAAGGTTACTATTTACTTTTAGAGAATAATAAAACTGTACCTGTCTCAAAACCAAATAGAAGCTACATTTTAGAAGCTATGAAAAATATATAATTTTAGAAAATGTTAGAAGGAATTCGTAGTTTTTATGATGCTAATCCTCTTGGGGTTTTTTCTGTTTTTATATTAGGCTTTCTTGTTATTATTTTAATTCAGAATATTTTTTTCTACAGATTATACAAAGACAAAACCTATTTGTGGTATGCAATTTATGCTCTTATAATCATAGTAGATCAAATTCTTGTAAATACAAGTATTTATTTTAGAACCATTTTAAAGGCAGACTTACCTTTTGCCTATCCTTTTCATACTGCTTTTGAGTGGTTGTATAACAGTGCTTATTTAATTTTTGTTACAGAATTTGGTGGACTCTTTTTATTTAAAAACAAAACAGCTAATAAGGTTAAAAATATAGTAAAGTATTTAGCAATAATCCTCTTAATTCTATTCGTAATAGATTTGTTTTTCGATTTTTATTTAGTCAGAAAAGGGTTCCTTTTTCTTTTAGTACCAGCACTAATCATCTTAAGTGTTTTTATTTATTATCATTTATTTAAAATGAAAACAGCTGTAAAATATTATATAATTTTTGGAAGTTTGGCGTTTTCTATATTTTCAATTTTAGCCTTAACAAGCTCTCTTTTTGGGAGCGAAAGTTCCTATTTTGCTTGGTCATTTTTCTATATAGGTGTTTTTATAGAAAACATATTTTTCTCTTTAGGTTTGGTAAAAAAACAAAGTTTAATTTTAGATGAAAGAAATGATTCTCAAGAAAAATTGATAGCACAATACAAAGAAAATGAAAAGCTAAAAAATTCAATTACAGAAAGGCTTACTGAAGAAGTAGAAACCAAAACAACAGAAATTGTATCTTTAAATAAAATAGCAGAAGAAGAGCGAATAAAACAGTTAGAATTGGCTTTCGAAAAAGAAATAGCAGAACTAAAAGTATCGTCTTTACAAAGCCAAATGAATCCTCATTTCATATTTAATTCGCTGAATTCCATTAAACTAAATATCATTAAAAACAACAAAGAAAATGCTGTTTATTATTTGAATAAATTCTCTAAATTTATTAGAAAAACACTAACAATATCAAGAGAAAAAGAAGTTTCCTTACAAGATGAAATAGAAACATTAGAATTGTATATAAACATAGAAAACTTAAGATTTAAAAATGAAATACAATTTTCTGTAAATATTGATAAAAGCATAAATTTAGAAACGATAAAAATTCCGCCTTTAATCTTGCAACCCTTTGTAGAAAATGCAATTTGGCATGGGTTATCGCCAAAAGAGGGAGAAAAAAAATTACAACTTTCTATTACAAAAACAACATTAAATTGTTTAGAAATTGCAATTCAAGATAATGGAATAGGAAGAAAAAAAGCTCAAGAATTTAAAGCCCAAAAAATGATTAAAAGAGAATCTATAGGCTTAAAATTAACTGAAGAAAGATTGGCAGTATTTTCTGCTCATTTAAAGCAAAAACATCAAATTATATTTGAAGATTTAGAAGAAGGCACAAAAGTTACTGTAAAACTTTTTGTGGCGTAAAACACTCGCTAAATTATAAAGTAGTTAGCTCAAAGAAAACGTACCTTTGCATAAAATTATTTAGAATGACTTTTGAAGACTTAGGGATCTCTAAACAACTACAATATGCAATTGATGATTTGGGTTTTATAAACCCAACACCCATTCAAGAACAAGCATTTTCTGTAGTTAGATCTGGAAAAGATGTTGTAGGAATTGCGCAAACAGGTACAGGAAAAACCTTTGCATATATGTTGCCTATTTTGCAAGATTTAAAATTTTCTAAACAACAGCATCCAAGAATTTTGGTCTTGGTTCCCACTCGTGAATTGGTAATTCAAGTAGTTGATGAAATAGAAAAACTATCAAAATATATTAATACTCGTGTTTTAGGTGTTTATGGTGGTACAAATATCAATACCCAAAAACAGTCTATTTTACAAGGACAAGATATAATTGTGGCAACTCCAGGACGTTTATACGATTTGGCATTGAGTAATGCTTTAAAACTAAAATCGATCCAAAAATTGGTTATAGATGAGGTAGATGTAATGTTAGATTTAGGTTTCCGTTTTCAGCTGATGAACATTTTTGATGTGATTCCTGTAAGAAGACAAAACGTATTATTTTCTGCAACTATGACAGAAGATGTTGATGCATTAATCTATGATTTCTTTAAAAATCCTGAAAAAATATCTGTGGCTGTAAGTGGTACTCCACTAGATAATATAGAGCAAGTTTCTTATAATATTCAGAATTTTTTTACCAAAGTAAATTTGTTGCATCATTTGTTAAGTGATAAACAAACTTTTAATAAAGTACTTATTTTTGTTGGTTTTAAAAGAACTGCAGATTTGTTGTTTAAACATTTAGAAGAAGTTTTTAATGATGAAATGTGTGTGATTCATTCTAATAAAACTCAGAATTATAGAATACGATCTATTAAACAGTTTGATGAAGGCAAAAACCGAATTTTATTAGCCACAGATGTAATGGCTCGTGGTTTAGATTTTGATGAAGTTTCGCACGTTATTAATTTTGATACTCCAGATTTTCCAGAAAATTATATGCACAGAATTGGTAGAACTGGTCGTGCAGAAAAAGCTGGGAAAACCATTTTGTTTTCTACAGAAAAAGAACAGGAGGCTAAAGTAGAAATAGAAACTTTAATGGATTTTAAAATTCCAGTTTTAGAAATCCCAGAAGAAGTAGAAATTTCTAAATTATTAACAGAAGATGAGCGACCAAGAGAAGATCAAGGAATTTCTAAAAACAGAACTTCTTTAGAATATGTGCCTGGACCTGCATTTCACGAAAAAAGCGAAAAAAATAGTAAAGTAAATTTAGGGGGTTCTTACAGAAGAGAAATTGCGAAGAAATACAAAAAGCCTAAAACAAGAGGAGATAAAAATTATAATAAGAGAAACAAGAAGAAATAATGCAGGTTTTAACAGCACAAGAATTGCATAATTTGGCTATGAATATTGTTGGTGAGAAACTCACAGAAATGGGTTATGAGTTTCAGGCAATTAACAGTCAATTAAAAAGACATCCTCAGTTTGTGTTATTTAAAAAAGGAGAACCTACTATTTTTGTTTTGGTAAAAGCCACCAATAATTTACAAAACCCAAATGACTTCGATACTATTTGGATGGAGACTTTTAAAAACCACGCCAAAAAACAAAATGCCAAAGTTTGGTTTGCAGGTGTTGGTATTGCCAATGCAGAAAGTGTAGAAATTCCTGTTTTTAAAGACCAGCCTTATTACGTAGCTTTTGAAGACTTTTTAAAAATTTTGGAATAGTAATCTACTCAAAAACTAATCAAATTATTGATTTTTATATTTTCAAATTAAAAAAAACTAAATTATTTATAAACCTGTCAAAAATTCCGATTTTTTATTTGGTATAATTTTGGTTACTAGTTTGTTGAAAAAAAATGTAAACAAATGAAACCATTATTAAAAATACTATTAACAGCTTTAGCAGTAATTGCTTTAGCTAATATTTTATCAGGAATTACAGTAACAGGTTATCTTTCTGCAATAATTGTAGCAGTTGTAATTGCATTATTAAATATGGTTGTAAGGCCTTTACTAATCTTCTTTACATTGCCAGCAACCATAGTAACATTTGGCTTGTTTATTTTTGTAATTAATGCAGTAATTATTTTATTGGCAGATAAATTAGTAGATGGTTTTGTAGTAGAAGATTTCTGGTGGGCATTGTTATTCAGTATTTTACTGTCCATTTTTAGATCTGCTTTATTTTCATTACTAAAAGAGGATAAGAAATCTATAAAATAGAAAAGAAAATACTGAAATAGAACTGTTTAAACATTTGTGCAATCAATTAAAAAGCTTAATTTTGCACTCGATTTTTTAAAGAATTAAGAGAATATAAAATGAATATTACAAAAGAAAACACAGACGCGTTAAACGCAGTTGTAAAAGTAGATATTGTCGCAGATGACTATCAAGAAAAAGTAACTAAATTATTAACAGATTATCGTAAAAAAGCAGATGTTCCTGGTTTTAGAAAAGGGCATGTGCCTATGGGAATGATTAAAAAGCAGTATGGTAAATCTATAATGATAGATGAAGTTAACAAACTTTTACAAGATTCTTTAAATAAATTTATCACAGAAGAAAAATTAGATATTCTAGGAAATCCTATACCAAGAATGCAAGAAGATTTTAATTGGGATGCAGAAACTTTTTCTTTTGAATTCGAATTAGGCTTAGCTCCAAAATTTGATGTAGATTTAAAGGGAAAAAAGAAAGTTACACAATATAATATTATTGCTACAGAAGAATTAATAGACGAAGAAGTTAAGAATATTCAAACCAGATATGGTAAAATGTCTACTTTAGATGAAGCTACAGAGCATTCTAATGTAACAGGAACTTTTGTAAATGAAGATAAAGAAATTAACAAAAAATCTACTTTCTTAGTAAACGATTTAAAAGGAAAGAAAAACGAAAAGAAAGTTATTGGTGCCAAAGTAGGTGATGTAATTGAGTTAGAAACTAAGAAATTATTTGAAGACGAAAATAAATTACAACA
>JBGCFX010000213.1:0-20419 GCA_045110395.1 Polaribacter sp. | reverse complement strand
CTCTTCACTAAATTCATTTTGTTCTTCATCTATTACAACTTCGTAATAAGCAATTGCTCTTTTAAATTCTTTAACTTTAAAAAGCACATCTGCCAGATAATAATTTGCTTTAAGTTTATGAACTCCGTCAGGAAAACCATTTACATAATTTGTCAAATTTTTAATTATTAAATTTCCGTCTTTAGATTCAAAATATTGTTTTTCTGCGACAGCAAAAGTGGTATTGTCTAAATCTGAATTGCTAATATTTATAAACTTTAAAGAGCTAATCCATTTTACATAATCATCTAAATTCCCTTTGTCTATATACACATTTCTTGCATTTGCAACAGCTTCTAAAGCATCTGGTGAATTGGGGAATTGTCTTGCAACTTGTTTATATCTTTCTAAAGCTTTATCACCTTGATTATCATTGTAAAATAACAAACCTTGTCTAACCAAAGCTTTAGATGTAAAAATACTTGTTGGGTATTTATCTAGTAATCGATTGTAAGCATTTAAGGCTTCTTGTGTGTTTTTTAAAGTGGTTTGTGTAGAAGCAATATTAAATAATGCATCATCTTTTAAAGTAGAAATAGTATAATTATTTACTACATTTTTTAAGGCAATTACTTTTTTAAGATTATCTCCTGTAAAACCATAAATCATACCTACTTGATATTCTGCATAATCTGCATTTGCTCCTTGTTTATCAATTACTTTTGTGTAAGAATTAATGGCAGATTTGTAGTTTTTTGATGCAAAATAACTATCACCCATTCTAATTAAAGCATCATCTTTTGTAAAATCATTTATAGAATCTGTTTTTAGAAAACTACTAAATGAATCTGCAGCTTCTTTATAATTCTTTAACTTAAAATTACTGTAACCAATATTATAAGAGATTTGTTTTAGATGTGTGTCTTTTGTATTTTTATCTACAGAAGTACTTAAAAAATTGAACTTAGACAAGGCTTCTTTATAGTTTTCAAGACGATACAAGGCTTCTGCTTCCCAGTATTTAGCCATATTGCTTATTTCTTTATCTTCTGAAATGGCACCAGTTGTAAAAAACGGAATCGCTTCTTTTAATTTATTTTCATTAAATAATTGCATTCCTCTGTATAAAGACACTTCTTGAGACAAAGCGATATTTTCTTTTGATTTCTTTTTTGATAAAAAAGCCAAAGCACCTTCATAATTTTGTTGATGCAAATAAGATGAAATAACCAACTCATTTATTTGATCATATTCTTTAGATTTAGGATATTGCCTCAGGTAATCTTGTAAAACATCTGCAACACTTTTAAAAGGGTTCCCTTCTTCATAACTTAATTTTGCATAGTTTAAAGCAGCATCTTGTTTAATTTGTAAATCGAAATTCATTTCTGAAGCCGATTTAAAAGCATTTAAAGCTTCTGTTTTTTGGTCTATTTTAAGGTAACATTCTCCAAGATGAGAATACGCATTTTGAGAAATCTTATTTTTCTCTTCAATTATTTTGTTAAAGTTGTTAATTGCGTTTATAAAATCGTTTTGTTTATAATAAGCATACCCTAATTGATAATAGTCTGTATTAGACCATTTCTTATTTTTACCTTTAAAAGCAATTAAATAAGGAATAGATTCTGCGTATTTTTTTAAATTAAAATAGCTTTCGCCAATAATTTTAGAAATTTCTGATAACTGTTTCCTTTTTGCATCAATTAAAAGTTCTTTCCCAATCAAAACACAGCGTTCAAAATTACCTGCTTTAAAATTAATATCTAAAAGATAATAGGATATTTCTTGTTTGTAAGTTTCGTTATTTTCTATTTCTTTAAGCGTAGATTCTGCAATTCCATAATCTTCTAATTTGTAAGCAATGTAGCCATAATAATATCTAGAATCGTTTCCGTATTTGGCGTCATTAATCAATAATAAAAATTTATCTTTTGCTAAAGTGTAGTTTTTTGTGACTAAAAAACAATAGCCCATTTTGTAATTTAGCTCATTTGTATTTTCTTTTGATAAACCATCTAAAGCTACTTTTTGATACCATTTTAAAGCATAAGATGCTCTTTTATTGGCAAAATAATAGTTGGCAACATTATAATAAGCTTTGTTTTTTTTATTACTATTAGGGTTTTCTTCTACAAATTTTAATACTTTTTTGTCAGCATCTGTTTGTCTTAATTTTATGGCAGACATCGCTTCATAATAAGAAGCGTCAGATTTTAAATTAGAGTTATTTATAGCTGCGTTTTCTACTGTGGCAAATTTCTTTTGAGCAGCAGTATATGCTTTGTTATTGTAAAGTTTTAGAGCATTGTTAAAATCTGTTACAACACTATTCTCAGAAATAGACTGCTGAGAAAAACTAAACTTAGACAATAAGCAAATGCATAGAAATAAAAAATGTTTTCTAATAAAAACAGCGCTCATACAATTATTTTTGGTACTTAAAATGAATAACGAACTTTTTTAATTTTTGTTTGATGGGAGAAAGAAAAAAATACTTAAATTTTAATCAAATGTAATAATTGTTTGTAATTTATAGCCCAAAATAAATAGAAACTTATAAGTTTGTAGAAACTTTTATTTTATGGAAAAATCAGTTTTATTTTTAGAAAATGCAGACATTTACCAAAGAGATAATTTGGTGTTGTCTAAAGTAAATTTACAAATAAACAAAGGAGAATTTTACTATTTAATTGGTAAAACTGGTAGTGGTAAAAGTAGTTTAATGAAAACTTTGTATGGCGATTTACGCTTGCAAAGAGGTTTAGGAAGTATTGTAGATTTTGATTTAAAGCAGTTAAAGGAAAAAGAAATTCCGTTTTTAAGAAGAAAAATAGGAATTGTATTTCAAGATTTTAAATTGTTAAGTGACAGAAACGTTTTTTCTAATCTAGAATTTGTTTTAAAAGCCACTGGCTGGAAAGACAAAGAAAAAATGAAAGAAAAAATACATAGTGTGTTAGATAAAGTGGGTATGAAAACCCAATATTATAAAAAAACCTTCGAACTTTCTGGTGGAGAACAACAAAGAGTTGCCATTGCAAGAGCTTTATTAAATGATCCAGAACTAATTTTAGCAGATGAACCAACAGGTATTTTAGACCCGAAAACTTCTCTAGAGGTGATGGAGTTGTTAAGTGAAATTCATAAAGAAGGGAAAACTATTTTAATGGCCACACACGATTATCAGTTAATTGTAAAATACAAGCAAAAAACCATAAAATGTGAAGGTGGTGAGTTGTTTGAAGTAGCACAAAAAGCCACTATTCAAAAATAATATCTATCATTTTTTTTGCCGATTTTTGTGGGCTAAATGCTTGTAAAATGTTTTCTCTTTGTTCAGTTTCTAAAGTTGTAAACTGCTTTTTAAACAATGCTTCTGTTTTTACTAAAATTGCAGATTTAGTATTCGCTAAATGACAAACACTTTCTAAACCTGTATCTTCTATCATTTCAGAATTAGCAATAATGTGTTTTCCTTTATAAAGTGTGTTTAAAAGCTTTAATTTAATACCCGTTTTTTGAAAAGTAATTAAAGTATGTATTTGCGCTTTTGCTAATAAATTGTCTAAATCTTTTTGTGTAGGAATTTTATCTATAGAAATATTTTTAAATTCTTTTGTTTTTTTAATCAAGATTTCAGGAGGATTGCTACTCGCAATTACGAAATTATAAGAAGTGTTTTTGTAAATATCAATTAAAAATAAAACGGCTTTTATATTGTCAGAAACTCTTAAATCTCCATGATATAGAATAAAATTTCCGTTTTCTTTTGTCGGTTTTAATTTTACAGCTTCATGAAATGCAGGAATATAATGCGCATTTTTATAGCACCTAGAAAAATAGTCTTGCTCAAAAGGAGAAATGGTAAAAATACCTTTGGCTTTTTTTAAATTCTTCTCAAAATTTTTTAATTTGTATCCTTCTAATAAGTAAAATAATTTTTTAGCAAAGTTTTTTTCACTTTTAGACAAACCATAAAAATAAGTATGTTCTATATTATGGGTTCTTACAAAACTATCTTTTAAATTGAATTTAAAAAGCGGATACATTGTATTTATACCTTCAAAAAGTATAGGGCAATTTGCAGTTTTAAGGTTTTTATTAAGATCTTTATTTATCCTGCTTTGTAAACGAAAAGGCAAAAAAGATAAAAGAGAATTAAAACTACTTTTACGTTTATAATAAAAAATTTGCTCACAATAAGTATTCAGTTCTTCAGCTTTTTTTCTATCATTATAAATAAAAGTATGTAAATAAATTTTTATACCTAAAGAATGTAGTGCTTTAATTTTATAAAAAACGTCGATTATACCTCCATAATTTGGTGGGTAAGGAACATCAAAAGATACAATGTGTAAACTTTTATTCATTAATACAAATCTAAAACTAAAAAGTAATAACTTTATACTTTATTTAAATTGAAATAATGAAAAGGCAAATTTTAGCTGATTATATCCTAAAAAAAATAGAAGAGAACAAAGAATCTCTAAAAATTGAATTTAAAAAACATTCGAATGAAATAGGTTTTTTTTATTTAGATGATTTGTTACCAAAAGAAATTGCACTTAAAATTTATGATAAATTCCCTAAAACAGAAGAAACTGTTCAGCGAAAAAGTATTAGAGAGTTTAAGCACACTGCTTTTCAGATGAATAAATACGATGCTCTTTTAGAGGAGATAACGTATGCTTTTCAAGATGATAGAATTGTAAATTTAGTAGCAGAAATTTGCGAAATAGAACAAGTTTTTGCTGATGAACATTTATATGCTGGTGGACTTTCTTTAATGGAGAAAGACAATTTTTTAAATCCGCATTTAGATAATTCTCACGATAAAGACAGAAATAGATGGCGTGTTTTAAATCTGCTTTATTATGTAAGTCCAAATTGGGAAATTGAAAACGGAGGTAATTTAGAGGTTTGGCCAAAAGGTTTAAAAGAAAAACAAATTACAATAGAAAGTAAGTTTAACAGGCTAGTTGTAATGGCTACTCACCAAAATTCTTGGCATTCAGTTAGTAAAGTTAGAGCAGATGCAGTTAGATGTTGTGTTTCTAATTATTATTTTTCTAAGCAACCTTTATTAGCTTCAGATACATTTCATATCACCACTTTTAGAGGCAGACCAACAGAAAAACTCAAAGATTTTGTATTGCAAATAGATAATAAACTACGAGGTAGTTTACGTAAATTATTTAAAAAAGGAGTTAGAGAAAACCCACACCAATACAAAAAATAGTTATTTTAAATTTTTTAGAATTTTGATGAGTTTTTGCTCTTCATTTTCCCAAATTAATACCTCTTTTGCTTCTTTAAGTTTGATAGAAAAATCTTTATTTACTACTTTTTTAATTTGATGTGCAAGTTCTTCAGGCTCTCTGTTTATTATGATTTCTCCTACAGAATAATCTAGTACAATTTGTTTCATTTCTGGTAAATTAGATACTAAAATAGGGATTTCTGCTTGAATATAATCGAAGATTTTATTAGGTAAAGCATATCTGTAATTTAACCCTAAATCTTCTTCTGTACTGATGCCAATATCTGCTAAAGGTGTTATTTTTTGTAATTCTTTAGGAGATTTTCTTCCTAAAAAATGTATCTGACTATTTAAGTTTTTCGTTGAGACTAGTTGTTTTAAATCATCAATAATATCACCTGTTCCAATAATAACAAATAGAAAATTAGGTAGAAAAGGCATTGTTTCAATCATTAATTCTAAGCCTCTGCCAACATTTACACTTCCTTGATATAGAATTATTTTTTTATCATTGGTATCAAAATCAAAAACGAACTTTTCTAGCACTTCTTTTTTTAAAGGTACATTTCTAATCACCTTAAAATCAGTTTCATACTTGTTGTTATAATAAGTAGCAATACTATTACAAACTGTATAAGAATTCTTAATTTGTGGTAGTAAAAAGGCCTCTAATTTAGCCCAAAAGTTTTTTACATTTTTTCTATGAACCAATTCTGGTATTTCAGAAAAAAGTTCATGACTATCATAAATAAGTTTTTTTCTTTTTATTTTACTGATGATAAAATTCGGGAGTAAGGTATCTAAATCATTAGCTAATAAAAGCGTTTTTTTAGAAAATAAAAGGATAAAAAATAGACGAAAATTATACTCAGCATAAAATAAAAAACCAGTATTAAAGAGTAGTTTTATCCTTTTAGTTTTGTAATTTCTATGAATAGGTAGGCTGTTTTTAAATTTTCTACCAATTAGTAAAATTTCGAAATTATTTTTAGTCAAAGTTCTACAAACCTTTTCTACTCTTTGGTCTGTAGATAAATCATTAGAAACAGAAACAATTATTTTGGTCAAAATAAAGAATATAATTTTTACAAAAATATAACATTAGAACTTTAAAGATACATAAGAAGGAAGTAAAATAGCTGATTTATATTTTTTATCTATAAATCTAAAAAACAGTTTTAAAGTTTCTTTATTTTATGTAAGCTGCTTGATATGTATTTAAAAAAGTTAAAATATTTAGTATTTTGTAGATAAAATTATATATATTTGAAAAAGTACATAATTGCATGAAGAAGTTAAATATACTTATAGTTTAACTTAAACCCCCTAAAAAAATGTGTAAATGTCCCACATGTAAATCAAGTTACCGAAAAAGATTATCAAGAAATTTTGTTATTAAACTATTGCCAAAAGCAAGAGTTTATAAATGTTATCATTGCAAAACAAAATATTTAAATCTACCTTTTTTATTTTCTATTTTAATTCTTAAAAGAGGAGTAGAAATAAAAGGAAGACAACTGATAAAAACAGAAAGTTTAATTACTAATTAAAAAAAGAAAAAAACTCCAAAATTATTTTTGGAGGTTTTTTCTTTTTGTGGAGACGCCGATACCCGAAGTGTTAAGTCTATTTAATTGTAAATACTTCGTTATCCCTTTGTTTTAATGTAATTTACATTTTGTATTGTTGAATGAAATTGAGGTATATTTAATAACGGACACAAAAATGGACACAAAAATGGACACAATTTTATATATTTGTATTGTTCAAGTAAATTAAGACAAAATGGCAACATTACAATTCTTGTTTAGAAGTATAAAAGACAAAGGGAATTTAACAATACGTTTTAGGCATTCGTCTAATATTCATTACAGATACACCACTAAAATTGTATCGAATAAAGAATATTGGTTTACTACAAAAGGCAAGCATAAGAATTTAAATGATATTGCAAATAAAGGAACTGCAGAGGTAAAGAATCATAAAAAAGATTTAGAAGATATTAGAGATAAATTTTTATTGAAGTTTACAACAGAGTTTAATAACGGTGTTATTATTTCAAAAGAATGGTTTAAAGAAACATTATCGGAAATAGTAACGATTGTTATAGATAAATCAGAAATTGAAAAAAGGCAAAAAGCCAAAGAACAAAAAGAGCTTGAAATATTAAATAAAGAACAGAACGATTATAAAACTAATTTAGTTACAACAGCAATAGAAAGAGTTATTGAAGTTGAATATTTTGATAAAAAAGATTCTTTGAGATTGTTTAATCAACTAATGGCTAAGATTGTTGAGTATCAAAAAGTAAAGAAGGTAAGGTTAAAAACAAAGGATGTCACTCAAGATTTTATAAATAGTTTTTATGCTTTTCTAGTTACTCATTTTAAACATAGTCATGCAACGTCAAATAAACATTGTAAAAGTCTTACACATGCCGTTCGATACCAAAAAAATGCATTCCCTAATATTGTTGAGGTTTCACATAATATAAATAGTGTTAAGTATAAAAGATTAACAAAATCAGAAATAAGAGTTCAAAAAGATGAGATTGTAATCCCTTTGTCTTTTAGTGAGTTAGATTTAATACATAATACGGAAGTGCCCGAAAGACTTCAAGATGTAAAGAAAACAATTTTGTTTATAAGTGAGGTGGGGTTAAGGGTGTCAGATTTTAATAAACTAACTGACGAGAATATTAAAACTAATAACCAGGGTGTAAAGTATTGGGGTTTTTGGAATAAAAAAACAGGTTACGATGTTGTGCTGCCAATCAATAAAAGAATATTGAAATACATTGATTGTTATGGTAAGCCTAAAACAACATTTAAAGAAAATGACAATGTAATCTTAAATAAACAAATAAAAGAAATTTGTGAAATTGCAGGTATTGATGAGCTTGTTAAAAGTAGAAAGTCACAAAGTGTTATTGTGAACGGTAAGAATACAAGGCGTACAATATCAAACACCTATAAGAAATATGAGATTATTACGAATCATAGTTTTAGACGTTCATTTGCGACTAATTACATTAAGGTAATAGGTGCGTATAATGTTAGGGCAGTAACTGGTCATAAAAGCGACGAAATGTTATATAAATATATTAATGAAAGTTCTATTAATGATGACCAAATAAGTCAAATGTTAAAAGGGATGAATGAAAATGCGGAAAGATTAGAGCAGAAACAAAAAGAACCTCAACTTAGTATTATCAAAAACGTTTCAAATCAATAAAATAGAATTAAAAATCTATTAGCTCTGAAGGTGAAATCCCAAATGCATCAGCAATTCTTTTTAACATAGAAATTTTCATTTCTTGTTTCCCTAATTCATATTTCCTCAAGTTTTGAGCATCTATCTCTGCTTTAAAAGCTATCTCCTCAATGCTTAATTTATTTTTTCTTCTTAATTCTCTAATATGTTTTCCAAAATCAACACAGAAGGAAGGTATTTCTTTTTTACGTTTACGCTCTAACATAAATCAAATATGCCAACAATCAAGTTTAAATAACCAATTGTTTTCAATGGGTTGATTGCAACCTTTTTTATATCTTTGAAAAAATTTATAAAATATTATTATGAAAACAGAAATCAACCAAAAAGTAAAATATGAATCTTTATCAAAAGGTTTAGGAATAACAGGATTAGTTTTAGGTATTGTCACATTACTTGTATCCTTTATACCTTGCTTTGGACTCTTTGCAGTATTTTTTGGAATCATAGCAATTATGATATCTTTAATTGGACTCGTTATAGCCTTAAAACACGACCATGAGAAAAGTTTAATAATTGGAGCTATAATTTGTTCATTATTAGGTTGTGGAATTGCATATTCTCAATATGCAGCTATGAATAGTATTACAAATGAAATCGTAAAGGAGGCTAATGAAATAATTGATAAGAGTGAGAATAAGCTAATTGAAAATGAAACTAATCCTTCAAAGCTGAACAACCTTTCTGAAAATAAAGACGCTGCATTAGTATTGGAATACATGCAGAACTCTAAAAAAGATGTAAGTGATGAAAACGGTCTACCTTTAAATTATGAGTATAAAATCAATTGGGGCAAAAGCAAGAGTCTAGGAAAAACAGCTGTTTTTTCAAATAAAGGCGATTTTAGAAATTCTTTGTTTTTAGAATTACTAGTAAGTGAAATTGAAGTTGTTTTATCTTTAAATGGAAAACATTCAAAAACAGTCAAGCTAATCTCTCATATTTATGAATTAAATGAGCTTAATCCTTTAGCTTATAGTAAAATTCCAACAAAATATAAAAAAGAAGAATTAATATATACTCCAGCTTTGGATGATATTAATGTTCAGAAAGAAATCATTAAAGATGTAACTGAGCCAAAATTTTATCAATCTTTATATAAAAAGACAGAACATGATAAAAAAGTTTCTAATGATTGGATCAATGCTACTTCAGAACTTATAAAATCTTCTAACATTTTAAATATAAAAACGCTTGAAGATTTTGGGAACATAATTGTTTCAGAAAAAAACATAGAAGTCAAGAAAGAAGAGGTTTCAAGTGTAGATACCGAAGTAAAAAAACTCTTAATAACCGTTGATAATTTACGTGTAAGAACGAGTCCTAATCTAGATGCTGATAAAATTGAAAATCTACCAATTAATACTATAGTTGAATTTTTAAATAAAAAATCAGATACTAAAACAGCTGTTACAATTAAAGGAAAAGAAATAAATGAATACTGGTATCAAATTAAAACACCTTCAGAAAATATTGGTTGGATTCATGGATGTTGCTTTGAAAAACAATAATATGAGATTCATTCTTCTAACACTCTTTTTTATAATTTCGTGTAAGGAAAAGAAAACCTCTTCTACAATTGAAAAAAATGTACCATCAAAAATTATAGAAGTTAACACTAAAGATTCTGCTGAGGTTGTTCTAGATATTAGCAAAGATTTTGTTTTAGGTAAATTCAATTATAGACAAGATACGTCTTTCATAAAAGTGAGTAAATCTCATTCTTCAAAAACAATATATTTAAAAAAGGAAGTTTATCATTCTTTTATTAAAATGTATGATCAAGCTAAATCAGAAAATATCAACTTAAAAATTATTTCTGGCACTCGTAATTTTTATGAGCAAAAAGCAATTTGGGAGAGAAAGTGGGGACGCTATAAAAACCTTTCACCAATAGACAGAGCTAAAAAGATTTTAGAATATAGTTCTATGCCTTCCACTTCAAGACATCATTGGGGAACAGATCTTGATTTAAATAATCTAAATAACTCTTATTTTGAAAAGGGGAGAGGTGCTAAAGAATATGATTGGCTGATTGAAAATGCAAATGCCTATGGGTTTTATCAAGTTTATACTTCAAAAGAAGCTGGAAGAAAAGGGTATAATCTAGAAAAATGGCATTGGTCTTATATTCCTTTATCTGAGAAGTATTTAAAATTCTACAATGATAGTATTAGCTTTAATGATATTAAAGGATTTAAAGGAGCTGGACTATCAAAAGAATTGGATGTTGTTAATGTATATGTCAATGGAATTTCAAAACAATTAATTGAAGAGGAATAGCATTTATTTAATCATAAACATTTCGCTGATTATAGTATTTATAATTGCTTTTATCGTCTTCTATAATTTTCAAATTTCTTGTTTTTACCAGGAAAAGTATAATGTGATCTGTAAAACTTGTGGAATCACTAGAGATTTTAAATCAATATTAGCTTTTGAAAGTAAAAACCTCATCAATCCTTTATCAAAAAAGTATTTTACTTTTTTCTTGAGTTTCTTTTTGATGAGGTTCATAACTAGTTTTCTAATTTTAAAGAAACTAAAATATATTCTAATAATTGACATACTAATTATTATTATCTTTTTTGGATATATGATATGTACAATTTAATTCTTACAAAGATTAACAAAAAAATAAAGGTCTTTTTGTAGTATTTAAAGCCTTAATGATACTAATAATTTAAAAATATAAAATTATGGATGATAGAGATTATTCAAATCAGTTAGTTTCCAGAATGATTAGCGACACATGTCAGCTATTATTTATCTGGATGCGAAGAAGACGTAGCGTTTTGGATTAGAAGAAAAGCGAACCCAATATGGGTTCGCATTTTTTTTGTTAATCTTAGAAAGTAAATCTAGGTTATAATTATTTTTTAGATGTTTTCTTTTTAGGAGGTTTTACATAATCCACATAATCTTTCACATGAACAGGATATGTTTTAATACAATAGTTTTTTAGTGTTTTATTGTTGGTACTATTGTTATAATAATCCTTCCTAAAGGTATTTTTATTATAAACTCCTTTATTGAATTCTCTCTTAGGAATAGTGCCATCTTTCATAATGAATTGTTCATTTTTGGGATTTGCTCCATAACTGATTAAAAAATCAATGGACTTACTACAAGAGAAACTTGAAAAAATAATCTCTGAATTTTTATCAAGAACAATAAAACTATCTTTCATTGTATTAGCATCATAATTAGTTCTTTTTGACTTTATAAATGTATTGTCATTTACTCTAATATTATCGTAAATCTCACTTTTACTTTTATGTTCAACATTAAGGTTTAAATCCTTGTTTAAACTTTCTAGTTTAAAATCTTCAGCATATAAGAATGTATCTTTAATAAATGGACTAAAACCTAATTGTTTGATTTCTTTATGTGTTTTATACTCAGCTGTTTTAAATGCGGCTAATAAAAAATTGTCTATTTTATATAGATCATTATTTAGTCTGTTTAACATATCTGTCATTATATTGGTGTTAATTTCATTTGTATCTGTCTTTAAGATTTGTGTCAGGTCAATACATTTTTGTATTTCCTTTTTTATTAAATGATTTTTGACCTTATTATAATATTCTAAATAAGGAACTATTGGAACGTCATTGGGATTTATGTAAACATTCAATTTGTCCAAAACATCTTCACAAAATCTGTCTAATTCCTTTTGGTTATTGCTTAAGCTAGATAGCTCTGGAACTGCAGATGTTTCTTCTACATCACATAAGTTATATAATTTTTTACTATTCATTACCTTAGGGATGATGAAGGTTTCATAAGACTTAATGTTTCCTGAATTATCATATTTTAATGGAGTATAGTTGCAGAGGTATTTCATCTCATTCATTAATTCTTCTATATCCTGTTTTTTGATTTGATCAATACTAGCGTAATATTCTTGTAGTTCTTTTTTTTCAAAATTTATAGAATTATCTAGGTTATACTGAATCATATCATATTGCTGTTTAGCCCACATCTCAGGAAGCAATTCTGATAACTTCTCGTTGTTTATAGTTAAACAAATCTCTAAAGGAGTTTCCTCTTTTGAGATACCAATATTAGAAGAGGATAAATAAACTAATGCTCTAATAAAATTTTTAGATCTTAGATTATTTGAACTTGCACAAGCTCTGCATTGTTTAACGTAAGCATTAATATTTTCAATATGACTTTTGCTTCGATTAGAAAGTAGAATTATATTAGGATTAATTAAGGCTAGTAACACTTGTGTTGCTTGATCAGCTCCATACCAATAGGCAAGATTTAAATGGTTTATTATTAATCGATTCAACACCCTCTCATGAGAATAATGAAAATCGCCTTCTATAATAAATTTTTCACTCTTTTTTTCTAAAGTTATAAAATTTCCAACGGTATCACTTTGAGGATCAGTTACTGTATCCGAAGCTTGAACGAGAATTCTAAAGTCAAGATCTAAATGGTTTTCTAAATAAATCAAAGCCTTTTCGTTATTTATAAAATTGCTTACCACTTTATTTTCTAAATCAATTTGATCTTTCGTCATTTTCTTCAAGGGTTCACCAACAACTTTATTCCTGATAATTGGTAAAAAACCTGCATCTTCAGCTAAATAATTATAACCATCTATTGAGTAAAACCAATCTTCGTAAACCTTGAGTTTATCTTCAAACTTGTTTAAAATTAGTTTTCTGTTTTTCTCTACTGTAGTTAATTGATTGATAGCATTCATAGATACTAAATCAGGATTATTTCGAATCTCCTTACTTAAATAAATTCTATTCACATCTTCCTTTTCTTCCAGGTCATACTTTTTTGTATTTTTTACATTCGACAAAACAGGATAGCTATATCTATTTAAACCTAAAGTAATCCTTCCAGCTGCGCCGTAATTAAACTTTCTTGTTGGGTGCTTAGAATCATCTTTAAATATGGGAGGCAGAAATACAGTACAATCTGACTGTCTATTTCTAAATCTATTCATTGCCTGAATAGCATCTACAGCACTTACTCGAGTATGCTTTTTACCTAGATCGATAACCACACCATATTTTTGTGTAGAGGTTTTTCCTTGTTTAACATCACTCTCAGAAAGCATATCATTATTGATATTTAGACCATTAAAGAAGTAAGTTGTAGCTAAAACTACATCATAATCTTCAAATTTTCCAGAAAGAATATTCTGTGTACACTGGCCTGTTGATCCGGAGTAAAACAAACCTACTTTAATGGAATCGCCAAGTTTTGTCTGAAGCTCTCGGATATAGTTATCCATACTCGCCTTGTTATTAAAAATATGGCACACTTTTCTACCCTTTTTTATGTAAGTCTTGATTTGATAAATTACAGCATCTGTTCTTTCAACACTTTTATTTGTGTCTAAATGGACTAATGACATTCTAGGTTTAGAATGATATTTCTTATCGATTTTTATTTCTTGATATAGATGTTCTATTTCGTATTCCTTCATCATTTCTTGTATGACTAAGTATTCTAAACTAGGCGTTCCAGACATAAAAATCAATTTGGTTTTACAATTTGGTTTACAAGCAATAAAATCCAGTAAATGATAAATCAAATCTGCAATAACATCACCTCTATAGCCAAGACTACTTGAAAAAGTGTGCACCTCATCAATAAAAATATTATCTTGTGTAGCCAGTTGTTCATGGCTTAAATTTAAAACTTGATCGTAGCTTGTGTGAATTACCAACTCCTTTGATCTAGGGAGATCGACTCCTTTCAGGGTGGTTTCATAATTTATTTTAAGGGTTTGCTCGTCATTATTTTTAAAACTTTTTATCACATTTTGCATTTTTGAGTGAACAAAAAGCTGATGAGGTCTATTTTGTTCATTCCAAGCTGACTTGGCAGCCTGATTACAAATTGACTGAAAAGGACTTAAAATTAAATTTCTTCCTTTTATCTTGTATTCTGGGTGACCGGCAATACTATTTTTCCCAGTCAATGTTGTTCAGCAAAAGGTCGTGTGATTCCTTTTACCCGGAAAAGGACGCGCCTCCTCTCCAGCTCATGGCTTTCCCATGATGTTCGGACTATATCTTCAGCTGTTCTAGCTGACTTCCGCTTCCACCCACTTGGGTGTACTCCCGTAATGAATACATCGATTTTTAATCGAGATTCGGGATAGTCTCTGCACTTTCAAATCAACTATTATGCAATAGTTGTGGGTTAAATGCCATAATTATATAAGGTAAATAAGCCCCACAAGTATTGTAAATAGATATATTTTTTAACGATAAGCTTAGCTCAGGATTAACATAGGTGCGTCTTTCAACCCTTAGCCTTTCCCTGAATTCAAAAGTTTTATTACCTAAGGTTCCCACCTTAGGACGGCACTGAATATAGTAGTTTACCGCATTGACTTCGTAAATAGAAGACTCTTTTTTTATTGTATTTCTTCTGGAAAAGATCTTCCATTTTATCTTTATTAAGATACTCCTTAGGACCTAATTGGATTTGTGATTCTAAATTTTCTAATTCTTCAATTAATGGAAGACGAGTTCTCTTTTTATTTAAATATTCTGTAAGCCTATCAAGAAAGTCTGATAAATCGGCCTGATCATCATCCTTATCAAATAGGTCTCTATTACGAATATAGATTTCATAAAGCTTTCTTAACAGTTTTAATTGTTGCACATCACTTGAATGAAATGAGTAATTTTCGTTTAAAAAATCGGTTATTTTATCTTGCTCTCTTACTAATTTATAAAAGGCTGCAGCTGTTAAATTAGCTAATTCATCATCACAGTAATTATTTTCGGATTTTATAGCCCAACGATTATCTTCATTGCCTTCTTCTAACTTATTTGAATCTGAAGGAATAAGTCGTTTTATTTGCTCAATACCTTCATCACCAAATACACCAAAAAGCACCCAGGCTAAATCATTAAGTGTTTTATAATCAGAAAATTTTTCTGCTACCCAGTTATAAACTCTGTTATCTTTATTGATTAAATCTTCAATAAAATCAATTGTTTTGATCAGTTTTTCTCGTTCAAAATCTATATCAAACTGTGATTTATTTTTTAAATGAAATTTATAAGCTTCAATATCTGTAGTAAAATTTTGTTCCAGCTTAACCTTCTTTATAATATCAGAAATATCAGCCATTTTTTGCTTAAGTTCCTTATCTTGAAAAGCTATTTCTGTTGAAGCTATTACATCATAATCGGAAAACCTGTTGGGATCATATTTAAAATGATTTTGCTTATCAGCAATAAAAGGTAGGAAGGTTATTCGTTGTGGATCATTTGTTGAAATATCAAATTTACCATCTAGTTCTGGAAATTTGGAGATAAGTTCTTTTTTTGCTCCTTCATACCAAATCTTATGGTGTTTCATTACTGGTTCTCTTTTTTCTAAACTAAAGTCTCTTTTAAATTCTGAACTATTTGTATCTACTTGACAGAATACCTTTACTCCTTTTCCTCTTGGTGATAAAAAAGCCATATATGGCTTGATGTTTTTGGTTCCTTTCCAAATTTTATTTAACCATTTTAAAGCTTCATCAGTATTATCTAATTTATCAATATCAAAACAGAATCTTCCTGTATGCTCAAATTTCATAATTGATTTATCTCTAGTATTGGTGTTTAAAGAAATCAATATGGCTGGTAAGAAAGGTTTTACGACGCTGAGGTTTCCTCTTGCTGCATCTAACAACCCTTTGATGGATGCCTTAGGATCTGTCATTTCTTTAATAAGATCTTGCTCTGATATTTTGATTGCAGTTTGTTTACTACCTTCTCCATATGACCTGGAACTGGCACCCCATCCATTATGGTATCCAATATAATAGATTAAAAAAGTCTTTAAACTATCTATTCCTAGTTCATCAATTAATTCTTCTAAATGTTCTTTGTTACTTTCTATAAAATCTAAACAATACTCTTTAATAGATAAATTTTTATCTCTTTTGTAATAACCTTGTGCTAAGTGTTTAATTTTTTCTTGAATGGCGCCATCTAGGTTTTCATAATCTGCGCCAGCTTTTAGTCTTTTAATTACCTTATTATTTGTTAAATGTGCAGCAAAATAATAATAACTGTTATTTCTCATATAATGTTTAATTTTAATGAGATTAATTCATCGAATATGTGCAACAGTTGTGGTTCTAGGCCTTATTTTATATAGGATAAATTTCATCCACAACTATCGACATCTTATATAAGGTGTTAAGATTTAACTAGCTGTTTGGGGTTTTGCCCACTTAATTAATATAGATTAATTTTGAATTCATAAAAGAAGGTTATGAAGTAATTCAGAAATACAGCAAACTAACACTACATCAAAAAAAGCTGGCATCATTTGTTTTGATGATTTAGTAACCGAAAGAAACCTAAAATACTTTAGTTCAAACTTTTTTGAATTAAATAAACACTTATACCTATATGGGGTGGTAAATGTGGTAATGTGGTACACCTCAACAATATCAAGGGATACAGCGATTATCTTAGTGGTAAAGAGTTGGTTAATGTGGTAAGCATTTTTTAAGCTGTCTCTTTAGAATTACTCATTAATCACGTGGCTCAGTTTTAAAAAATAATTAAATCTTTTCTTATAGGTCCCTTATTATTTAATCGAATCAAAAGCTCTTTCTTGTTCAATTTTTTATACAAAATACCCCTCTATTCATTTAGATATAGATTCGTAAAAACTATACTTTATTAAAACTCTATAAATGTACCAGTTAGGTATTTGTACTTTTTGTTATATAATAGGAAAGACTAAATCTCAAGTGGTACACTCAAATATCTAGTAAAAAGATCAGATTCGATTAAGTCGTTGTAGCGATTTTAGATTAAAAAAAGAGGTAGAAATAGGTTTTGGTATCGTTTATTTAGGGCTTGAAAATAATTAAATATTTCTATCAAAGTGAAGTTTTATATTTAAGAAAAGGAGTATTGGGAAGTGTTAGAATAAATCATAAGAGAATATTCATTCTTTATATTGCAACAAGTGAGGAAGGGGTCTTGTTATTTATATATTAATTTTGAATATTTTAATAAAGAAAACTTGTGCCTTTGTAATGTATCAGGAACGCAAAAGGCGTACCAACCGAGCACAACAGCCACGGTGGTTTAGAATACGGACAGTTCAGTCAAAATAAATGAACCTCCTTTTTTAAAATTTTATTACCTGATACATAACCTTAAAATTATGTATTATGAAAACTGTTTTTACAACGCAAGAAGGCGTTAAAATGAATTCTGAAGTAAATTTTGGAAGGACTTAAGAAATTGGAAATAAAATTGAAGAAGTATAAGAAATTTTTTTAATTATGATCTTATTATTAAGTGTTGTAGCCCCGCTCCTTCTTCTAATAAGTACTTGCTTTGGTTTTATTTTTTGGCTCTCGTAGTTCTATAAAATTATTATCATATCCTGTTTTTTTAACTGAAAACATTTAATTCTATTTTATTTCCTAGTCATTTATTCAAAAATAATTTATTAAAAAAATTATATTATCCTATTTTGCTATTGATTTAAAAAAAAAAAACAAGACAGTACAGGATGTTTGTATTAGTAAAAAGCATCTATATTTATCTTTTTAAAAAATCAATCAATTAGATATTTATTTATAATGAGTAAAACAATCGTATTAACAGGTGCTGGAGGAGTTTTATGCAGCACATTAGCAAAAGCACTTGCAAAACAAGGGAATAAAATTGCAGTTTTAGATTTAAGGAAAGATGCAGCAGATAAAGTTGCAGAAGAAATTAATAAAACCCTAGGAAATGCTATTGGAGTTGCAGCCAATGTTTTAGAAAAAGAATCATTAGCAAAAGCAAAAGAAGAAGTTAATGCTGCTTTTGGTAAAGTAGATATTTTAATCAATGGAGCAGGAGGAAATCATCCTCTAGGAACCACTTCAAATCCGTTTTTTCAAATGGAAGATTTAAAAAACACTGCAGAAGGTTTTAAAACTTTTTTCGATTTAGATCCAAAAGGAATAGAATTCACCTTCAATTTAAACTTTTTAGGAACATTAATTCCAACACAAGTTTTTGCTGAAGATATGGTTGGAAGAGCAGGTTGTTCTGTTTTAAATATCTCTTCTATGAATGCATTTACACCATTAACTAAAATACCAGCTTACAGTGGTGCAAAAGCAGCAGTTTCAAACTTTACACAATGGTTAGCAGTTCATTTTTCTAAAGTAGGTATTAGAGTAAATGCAATAGCACCAGGTTTTTTCTTAACAGATCAAAATAGAAGTTTATTAACAGAAACAGATGGAAGTTTAACACAAAGAGGACAACAAATTATAGACCAAACACCTATGAGTCGTTATGGAACTCCAGAAGATTTAGTCAGTTCTACATTATATTTATGTGATGATGCATCAGCATTTGTTACAGGAATTGTGATTCCTATTGATGGAGGTTTTTCAGCTTATAGTGGAGTTTAAAATAAGAAAAAAATGAAACAAAATTTAGAACAAACTTGGAGATGGTATGGGCCCAATGATCCAGTTTCGTTATCAGATATTAAACAATCTGGAGCAACAGGAATCGTATCTGCTTTGCATCATATAAAAAATGGTGAAGTTTGGACAGTTGAAGAAATCCAAAAAAGAAAAGATATTATTGAGAGTGTTGGTTTAACTTGGTCAGTTGTAGAATCTGTTCCTATTCACGAAAATATTAAAACAAAATCTGGTGATTATCAGAAATATATAGAAAATTACAAACAAACATTATCCAATTTAGGAGCATGTGGAATTGATATTGTATGCTATAACTTTATGCCAGTTTTAGATTGGACACGTACCAATTTAGATTATGAAGTTTCTGATAATTCTACTGCCTTACGTTTTGAAGCTGCAGCATTTGCTGCTTTCGAATTGTATTTGTTAAAAAGACCAGGAGCAGAAAACGAATATTCTGAAGATCAAAAACAAAAAGCTGCTGAATTCTTAAAGAATGCATCAGCAGAAGATCAAAAAAAGCTAATTAGCAACATTATTGCAGGTTTACCAGGAGCAGAAGAAGGATATTCTTTAGAAGAATTTAACCAGATTTTAGCAACCTATAAAAATATTGGGCCAAAAGAATTAAAAGCGAATCTATTTTCGTTTTTATCAGCAATTATTCCAGCTGCAGAAAAAGCAGGTGTGTTAATGTGTATTCATCCTGATGATCCACCTTTTCCAATTTTAGGATTGCCAAGAGTGGTATCTACAGAACAAGACATTGAAGATATTTACAATGCAGTTCAATCTCCAAATAATGGGTTAACATTCTGTACAGGTTCATTTGGAGTAAGATCTGATAATGATTTAGCAGGAATGGTTGAACGTTTAGGAGATAGAATTCACTTTATACATTTACGTGCTACAAAACGTGATGAAGAAGGTAATTTCCACGAAGCAGATCATTTAGAAGGTGATGTAGATATGTTTGCAGTAATGAAAGCTTTAATATTAGAGCAACAAAAAAGAATTGCAGCAAGAAGACAAGATTTAAGAATGCCTTTTAGACCAGATCATGGTCATAAAATGTTAGACGATTTAAGAAAAAAGACAAACCCTGGGTATTCAGGAATTGGTCGTTTACGAGGTTTAGCAGAGTTAAGAGGTTTAGAATTAGGAATTAGACGTTCATTATAAAGAAATAAAAAAGAAATAAAATGGCAACAACTTTTGAAACAAGATATGCTTCAAGTCCACAAGAAGTTAAAAAATTTGATACACAAGAATTAAGAGATGAGTTTTTAATTCCAGATTTAATGGAAGTAGGTAAAGTAAAATTTACTTATACTCATTATGATAGATATATAGTTGGTGGAGCAGTGCCTACATCACCTTTAACTCTAGAAACTATTGATCCTTTAAAAGCTGAGTATTTTTTAGAAAGAAGAGAAATGGGAATCATAAATGTAGGAGCAAGT
>JBGCFX010000212.1:0-7971 GCA_045110395.1 Polaribacter sp. | reverse complement strand
AATTTCATAGGAAACTCTACCACTTACCAGTAAATAATTGGCCTCTTTCAACTTGTTTTTTATCAATAAATAACCAATAGTTTTGTCTACAGCATTGTGTCTACCAATATCTTCTTTTATAGATAAAAGCTCTTGTTTTTTTTTTATTTTATCAGCAGCATGACTTCCTCCAGAATTTTTAAAATTATCTTGAAAAAGAATCATTTTTGTATACATATTGGGGATTTCTTCACTTAGAAAAGTGTTGGATTGCCTTAGTTTATTTCCATCAACTTTAATGTCTTTTAATTCTTTTTTGCCACAAATTCCGCAAGAAGAAACAGATAATAATGTTCTTTTATTCAAATATCCTTTTCCTAAATATTCTTTAGAAATATTTACATTAATAATGGAAGAAACACCAAATTCTTCTTTAATTACTTGAAAAATCAATTTTTTTTCACTCTTATAAATATCTTCAGCAAATAATAAGCCTCTAACAAGTTCTTCGTCATTATCAGGAGTTCTCATTATAACTGTGTAGGCTTCTTTATTAATGTTTATTTGCAAAGGAGCTTCTACAACCAAAACATCTTCGATAGAAGTTTGCGTGTTTTTATTGATTTTTAAGCCTTGATAGTTTAACGTTTGCATATTTGTGAAGTAGAGCTTCTCAAACAAATTTACTGAAAAAGTTGTAGTTCAGAACAGTAAAATCTTTTAAAGTTAAATTTGTATTTACAACTAAGAAATAATTTTACTACAAAAAATGACAATATTTTTATCATTTGAATCCTTGGTGAAAAATAAATACCAATTTCCACCATCTTTAATTTTTGTTTCTTTTCTTATTTGGGCAACCGTTTTTGGGAAATTTCTTGCGGTAATATTTGCCTTATTATCTTTTAATAATTTGCCTATTTTCTTTTTATCATAAGAAATAATCCTTTCTATTTTAAAAACTCTACCAGGAAAATTAATTATATTTTTTGAAGTATATAAATGTGAATGTTGTTGTATTTTATAAACATTTAATAGATGTGAAACTTGATGAAAACCGCCAGATTTTAATATTGCTGAATTGGGTTCGTATAAATAAGTGAGAGGCTCAGAATAAGTTGATTTTATTTCACTTTGATGAACAAAATTAAAAGATTGAATTGTCTCTTTTTGAATATTTACAGTTTTAATTTTGACGGGTTTCTCATACTCTTTTTCTAATAAAAATAATAATTCTTTTACTTCATTATTTAGTGCAACAATATGAATTTCTTTTACAAACTTTAATTCGTTAATTGCACTTGTAATATCTAAAATAGGTGAAATTTTAATAAGAATTTGCTTTGTTTTCGAAAATAAAAAATCGATATTTTCAGGAACATTTGGTAAGCAATCTTTTAATAAAAAAACTTTTCCTTTTATGTCATTTCTCCTTGATGGATCTATATAAATGCAATCAAAATTTTGATTATAATCTTTAAGAAAATTGATTCCATCACCAGAAAAAGTAGCAATATTTTTTACTTTTAATTGTTGATAATTATGTGCTACAATTGTTGATAATTCATCATTTATTTCACAATGGGTTACTTCTTTAAATAGTTTGGAAAAGTAGAAACAATCTACACCAAAACCACCAGTAATATCGATTATTGAATCACCAGAAACCAAATTGGATTTGTATTTTGCTGTTACTTCTGAAGATGTTTGCTCAATACTTATTTTTGATGGATAATAAATGTTTTCTTGCTGAAACCAAGTTGAAAGTTTGTGTTCCGATTTTTGTTTTGCAATAATTTGATTTGCTAAGTCTTGTACAGAAATTCCATCAAAAGGACTACCTTTTAAAATCAGCTTTGTAATGTCTGTTTTTAAATTATCAACAATAAATTGCTGAACTTTAGGATTGATTATTGCAGAATTCAAAAGGTTTTAAATGTCTTTTGTGATAGATTTTACAATTTTATTATCGGCTAAAAATTCTTTCAAAATCACTTTTAAAGCAGTGTAAAGTGGCACAGCAGTTATCATACCAATAACCCCAAAAAGTAAACCACCAATAATTATAATTAAGAAAATTTCTAATGGATGCGATTTTGTGGTTTTAGAAAATATAATAGGCTGACTCGCAAAATTATCTACTAATTGCGCAATTAAATAGCCAATCATTACATAAATGGTTGTTGGTAAAATATCATTTTGAAAATCTTGTCCAATATTACTTGTCATCGATAAAATAAACATTAAAACAGCACCAATCATTGGACCAACATAAGGAATTAGATTTAGCAAAGCACATAAAAAAGCAATAACAACTGCATTGTCAATACCAAAAATTAATAAAATAATGGTGTATAAAACAAATAGAATTGAGATTTGTAAAATTAGCCCAATAAAATATCTAGACAATAAATCGTTTATGGTTTCTAAGGATTTTGAGAATCTACCTTCTGTTCCATTTGGTATAATTGTCATTACTCCTTTTTTTAGTAATTGACTGTCTTTCATAAAAAAGAAAGTAATAAATAACACCGAAAATAAGCCTACACTTAAAGAGCCTAATGTACCTAAAACAGAGTTTAGTAAATTAGGGATTTCTTTAAACTGAGAAGCAAAATTCACATCTTTTAATTCGCTTAAAACATCGATTCCTTTAGAAGAAAAATAAGCAGTTATTTGATTAAATATTTGCTGAATATTGTCTTGTAATTTATCGACATCTAAAAGAGATAAACTCTTACCTTGTTCTGCAATTAAAGGGATAAACATTAAAATTAAACCTGTTAAAAGACTTAGCATTAAAACCATTGTAAAAACAACCGCTAATGTATTTGGAAATTTTAATTTTCTTCGTAAAAAAAGAACAATAGGTCTTGCAATTAAAGATAAAATTCCTGCAATAATAATATAGACAATTACAGATTTAATGGCGTATAAGAAGTAACCTAAAATAAAAATTCCGAGAAGAATTCCTAGGGCTCTTAAAATTCCGTTTGCTATAGTTTTTGACTTCATTAGTTATATCCTTTTACGTCTCCCATACTTAGTTTATTACCACTTGAGAATGTGTGATTTGTTGGTAATAAAGTACCACTTTCTGTGGTAATCCAATCTTCCCAAGTTGCAGGTGTTCCATTCATTTTACCGTTTTTTAGATACATTTTATAACTTTTTGGCACATAATTATTATCTAAAAGCCAAACATAAGAATCTCCAGGAGTTGTGCCACCAGAAGTATATGTTACTCTTAATGCTTCTTTATCATCTATAATTTCTATGTTTCTGATAACTCCATCATCAAATAATTTATGAGGGGCAACTAACCAAAAAGAATCGTTATTAAAAATATTCCAAGCTCTTTTTACAATTTTTTCGTCTGTATCTTCTTGTTTTTCGCCTTTAAAGAAAACTGTACTTTTTTCTATTTCTTGTGGATATAAATTTACTCGAAAATCTTCCCATGAAACATCGACAATATGTTTTTCTTTGTCCCATTTAAAATGTCTTTTTCCTGCGAAACTCCATTCTAAATAGCGTGTATTTTTGTAATTATCGTGTTTAATTGCTTTTAAAACTCTATTTGCTATAATATTAGCCTTGCTGTTTTCAGTTTTTACATCTCCCATATTTAATTCCATACCAAAAAGAGAAAGTTTATGTTTCGTTGGTAATTTAATTCCAGTTCCTGTTTCTTTCCAATCTGACCAAGTTGCAGAAACCCCTCCAATAGGAATTATCGATGTCCACATTTTATAAGAGGTAGGGAAGTAGTTCTCATCTAAAATCCATAAGTAAGAATCTCCAGGAGTAGAGCCACCAGAAGTATAGGTAACTAAAAGAGCATCTTTGTCATCTACTTTTACAATACTTCTTTCTGTACCATTGTCAAAAATTTTATAAGGAGCAATTAACCAAAAAGAATCGTTGTTAAAAAAATCTGTTGCTTTTTCAAGAATGATAGGTTTATTAACTTTTTTATCATTGATAAAAACTTCAGATTTTTCTGAATTTTTAGTGTCTAAAATAACTTTATTCTCATCCCAAGTAACTTCAACAATATTATCTTGTTTGTACCATTTATAGAAATGAGCATTTCTAAAACTCCATTCTAAAATTTCGGTATTTTCAAAAGCCTCGTGATTAATTGCATTAAACATTTTAATGGCTAAAGCATCTGCTTCTTTGCCTTTTTTGCCTTCTGGTAAAGCTTCATTATTTACAAAATAATAAACAGCTCCAAAGCCAATTATTAAAACGATTATAGCACCTAAAAGTTTAAAAAACTTCTTCATAAAAAAAATGATAAATTAAATAGCTAATTTATCATTTTTTAATCATTCCTTATTTGTTTTGCTCATAATAATCTAAAATGTGTTTTGGTATTTCCATTTTCTGTGGTTTTCCTTTATCAGCAATTGGGTATTCTGCAATTTGTTTTATAGGCATTAAACCTGCCCAAACATCTAAATCATAATCTTCTGGTTCATCAGCAACTCCAACATCTCTAATTTTTGCAGAAGCAGTTTCTATGGTCATTTCTACAGTTAGAGTTCTGTCGAATTCAGCTTGGTTCATTTCTCTAATTCCATCCCATCTTCCTTTCATCATATGTTCCATAAAACAAAATAAAGCTGCATCTTTTTTATCTTTATTTTCGATAACTTTTACAGTACCAAACAAAGTTGCAGATCTATAATTTACGGAATGATGAAAGCCAGAACGTGCGAGAACTAAAGCATCTAAATGCAATACTGTCATACTCATTTCACCTGCTTTTATCAATGAAGTTAGCATTCTATTTGCGTTAGAACCGTGCAAAATAATTTTGTTATCCATTCTGCCATAAGCCATAGGAATTGTAATTGCTTTGCCTTCAAAAACATACCCTACATAGCCAATAAAACCTGCATCTAAAATGCTGTTTATTTTTTCTACATTGTAAGTACCTCTATTTGCGCCTCTTTTAATTCTGTTGATTTTTGATTGTTTGTATTCTTTCATAATTTATAAATTTTTAGAGAATAAAAAGTTCTTATAACTATCATTTCCCACAATAAAATCTATAAATCCAACTTGTTGGAAACCGCTTTTTTTATAGAAGTTTTGTGCCTTTTCATTTTTTATATAAGTGGCTAACCAGATATTATTAAATTTAAGGTCAATAGCTTTTGCAATTAAAATATCTTTTAGTTTAGATCCTATTTTCATTCCAATAAAATCGTTTAAAACATATATTTTTTCTAGCCTGCAAGAGTTTTTATTAGGAATGTCTTTATGGTTATTATTTAAAGACAGTTTTGCAAAACCTATAGGTAAATCATTGTGAAAAACAATCCAAAAAATGTTATTTTGATCTTCAATTTCTTCTAATATTTTGGCAACTGAAAATTGATTGTTGTAATAAGTCTGTAAATCAGATGGGTTTTTAATATATTTTCCATGCGATTCTGTGTAGGTAATTCTACCAAGCAGAGCTATATAAACAGCATCATTTGTATTGGCTTCTCTAATTTTTAACATTTTTATTTTTTAAAGCAGTTTTTCCATTTTAATATTTGCTCTTTCATAAAGCCCTTTTTCTAAAGTTGTTTCTGTAAAACCATATTTTTTATATAGATGAATTGCAGATTCTAAAACTGTACTAGAATACAATACCAATTTTTTTATTCCTTTTTGATTTGCGATATGTAAAGAATGTTCTAATAAAATAGTTCCGATTTTATGTCCTTGTGCTTTTTGTGTTACTGCCATTTTCCCTAATTCAAAAATAGAATTAGTCTTCTTTAAGAGGGAAAATGTGCCAACTATTTCATCATTCAATTTTGCATAATAAATAAAACCACCTTTATCAATAATATTTTCTTTTGGGTTAGAAAGTGAAGTAATATCTCCTTTTTCTACTTTAAAATACTTTTCTAGCCATTCGTAATTCAGTATTTTTATATGCTCTTTTTGTTTATTTGTAAACTCAATGATTTCAATCTTTTTAGAATTTTTATTGATGATTCTCACTCGTTTTAAATTCTCTAAATCTTTTGGTTTAAAAACTCTTTTTGTAGATGTAGGATATTTTTGAATCATTTTTGATGGACGAATTGGACGTTCTACAAAATTTCCAGAACAATTAGGACATATGTTTTCAAAAACGTCTAAAGCACAACTTTTGCAATACGTACATTCAAAAGAACAAATCATTGCTTCTCTAGATGTGTTTGGTAAATCTTTGTTGCAATGCTCGCAAGTTGGTCTTATTTCTAACATTATAAATATCTTTGGTTAATAATTTCTATATGCCAAATACTGTGTCCTAAAAGGATAAATGCACAAGCTCTTGCAGATATTGAAGTATTACTTGCTGTTCCAAAATTCATTAAATTTTCATCAGAAATACTATTGATTAAATTAATAGAATACAAACGTGTAACTGTAAATTCGTGAATCAATTCTTCTAAAGATTTGTTATTTGCTTGAGAAGGATCAATGTAGTCATCTTGTTCATAACCAGCCAAAGCAGTTTTATCTTTTCTTGCAATTCTTAATAAACGATACATAAAAATACGTTCAGTGTCTATAATATGTTGTAAAATTTCTTTGATAGTCCATTTTTCTGATTGATAACGATATTCTAATTTATCTTTTGGAATTGATGAAAAGAAATCAATAACCATTTTTTTATCGTCTTCTAAACCAGTTTTTAAATCAGTTTTATCATCAACTTTATCAATATATCTTTTAAAATATTCGTTGTTTTCTGTTGGTTTTAAATCTTGTTTAATCATTTCCTATTATTTTTATATATCAAAAATAGCATATATTTGGACTATTCAAGTAATCCAGAATAAATATATTTAATAGTCCAGTTTATGTTTCCTTATAAAACAAGTTTTCACATTGATAGAAATAGTAATCAAGCATTGTATTTGCAATTGGCAAATCAATTTATAGAATTAATTACTAAAAGAAAGTTAACCCCAAAAACAAAATTACCAGGAAGTAGAGTTTTAGCTGAATTATTAAACGTGCATAGAAAAACAATTGTGGCTTGTTATGAAGAATTGTTATTACAAGGCTGGGTAGAAAGTGTTCCTAAAAAAGGGACTTTTATTAATGCAAATTTACCTGAATTAAATATTCGAAATTTTATAGAAAATGATGTAATTCCGTACTCAAAAAAAACAGGTTTTCAATTTTATAAAGATGCGTCTTTAGATAGGGAATTTCCTAAAAATGAAATCGGTTTTATGTCTCTAAATGATGGTATTTCTGACTCAAGATTAGCGCCAACAGAAGATTTGGCAAGAACTTATAGAAGAATTTGTAGTAGAAAAAATATTTATAAAGATATGTCTTATTGTTCTTTGTTTGGCAATAAAAAATTGCGAATAACTTTGGTAAATTATTTAAATAAAACTCGTGGATTAAACATTAAAAAAGAAAATATTTTAATTACCAGAGGAAGCCAAATGGGTATTTATTTGAGTTCGAAATTATTGTTAAATAAAGATGATATTATTATTGTAGGAGAAACCAATTACAACTCAGCAGACACTAATTTTTTATTAAGAAAAGCTAATTTAATGCGTATTTCTGTAGATGAAAATGGTTTGGTTACTGATAATATTGAGCAAATTTGTAAGCGTAAAACCATAAAAGCGGTTTATGTAACATCTCATCATCATCACCCAACAACTGTTACTTTATCTGCAGAAAGAAGAATTCATTTATTAAATTTAGCCAAAAAATACAATTTTGCCATTATAGAAGATGATTATGATTACGATTTTAATTACAATCATTCTCCTATTTTGCCATTGGCAAGTCATGATACAAATGGAAACGTAATTTATATTGGTTCTCTTTGTAAAACAGTGGCTCCTGTTTTTAGAATTGGTTATTTAATTGCGCCAGCAGATTTTGTAAACGAAGCAGCTAACCAACGTAGATTTATAGACAGACAAGGAGATGCTTTGTTAGAATTAACCTTTGAAGATT
>JBGCFX010000211.1:0-9434 GCA_045110395.1 Polaribacter sp. | reverse complement strand
AGTTATCAAGTTGATTTTATCATCACTTTAGCTGTTCCAGCTTTAATGTTTTTATATCCAATAACTATTGTATTGATTTTATTGAATATTTTAAATGATAAATTCGCATCAAAATTGGTTTTTAGAGGTGTTGTTTTGGTGACGTTTATTTTTAGTATTCCAGATTTTTTGGTTTTTATTCCAGACTTTAAAAGTCTTGCTTTAGAAATGAAGAGTTTTATTCCTTTAGGAAAACATAGTTTGGGTTGGGTTTTACCTGCTTGTTTGGTTTTTGTAGTGTTAAATTTGATAAAAAAGTAATACAAATATTTTATTTTTGCACTTGAATTACGAAACAGTGTTTAGTGTTTTAAGATAAATTATAATGAAATTCTTTTTCTATTTTTTAGTATTAGTTCCGACTTTAGTTTTTGGTCAAATTAACGAAAGTGATACGTTAAATTTAAAAGCAAAAATTGCTTTAACTGGGTTTTTTCAAGGAGGAAATGTGCAAACTTTTATTTTTAGAGCAAAAACAGATGTAAGTGTTGTACCTTGGAAAAAATGGGTTTTTAAAACTCAAAATTCTTATGTGTATCAAGCATTTGGAGGAGACAAAGCAGATGAAGATTTTTTAAGTCTTAACTTTTTGTATTTAAATCCTCATAAAAAAATATACCCACTTGTTTTGGGGTTTGTTAGCACCAATTTTAGGAGAGAAATTAATGTACGTTACTTATTTGGAGCAGGTTTTACGTATCAAGTTTTAAACACGGAAAAGGGTTGGTTAAAGCTTTCATTAACAACTGAGTATGAAAGAACAAGCTTTAACAAAACAAACTTTAATTTGGTAGCTTATAATGGACAAGATTTGATAAATACGTTAAGAGGAACTTTATGGATTAATGGAAAATACCATCTATTTAAGAAAAAAGTAATTTTGACACACGAAAGTTATTTACAACCTTCTTTGCAAGAAAGCAATAATTATAGATGGAGAGCAGATATTGGTTTAGAATTTCCTGTTTGGAAATATTTAAACTTTAATATCAACTATTTACACACTTTTGAAAGCTTAATTATAGAAAACCAAAAACAACAAGATAAATTCTTAACTTTTGGGTTTACTTTAAAGAGTTTTTAATCTGCTTTTATTTTTAAAATACTTATTCGCAAAAAAAATTCTTACAAAATCACCTTTACAATTTAAGAAAGGACATTAATAAGCAACTATTTAATTACAAATAGCGTCTTTATATTTAGTACAATTATTAACTAATTATATAAATGATGACTTCAAACAAAAAAATAGGCAGAATTGCTGGCGCTTTATTGCTTTTTATCTTTATTTCCGGAATTACAGTTTTTCAATTTTTGCAGAGTTCTATTTTATCTTCTAAAGAATATGTAACTCTTGCTTCAGAAAATGAAAATCAGTTGATTTTATCAACCATATTAGGTTTTTTAAGCGGAATTGCTTCTATTATTGTTGCCGTTATTTTGTTTCCGATTTTCAAAAAAAACAACTATAATTTAGCTCTTTTATATATCGCTTTTTGTGTTGTTAATTTTGTTGCAATTCTTTTAGATAATTATGGAGTGGTCTCTATGTTAGAAATTAGCAAGATTTCGTTAGAAAATACAGGAGAGCAGCCTAAGTCTTTTCAAATAATTAAAACATTGTTATTTGAAAAACATATTTGGACTCATTATTTCTATTTGCTAATTTCTTGTTTTCCTGTTTTTGTATTGTATTATACATTATTTGTATCTAAACTAATACCAAGAGTTTTGTCGGTTTTTGGTGTTTTTGCCGTTGTTTTAATGTTTGTTCAGATTTTAGCTACTATTTTAAATAAAAGTATAAGTATGAATTTGATGATTCCTATTGCATTAATTCAATTCATTTTTCCTATTTGGTTGCTTGTAAAAGGGTTGAAATCGTCAGAATTAAAACATCAATAAAAAGTGTTGTTAAAAATAACACAAAGCAAACTTCAAACAAAGTGACTTTAGCAAAAGGAACATACAGTTATTTTTGTCCTTTGAATAAAACACCAGAATATACCTTAATTGTAGAATAGTTTTTTAATTCAGGTTTATGAAGAGGCGAACAGAAATGTTCGCCTTTTTTAATTTTTGCAAACCCCGTTTATCAATTCAATCTCATTTAAATTTTTCCAAACTTTATGCGAAAATTCTTTTGGCGAAAAGGTAAATAAAATGCACATTTTTTGGGTTTTTTTACAAAAACTACTTTCTATTTTAACGTTTAGTGTAAACCTTTTATGGGTTGCAAAACGATCATAAGTAGCTACTTTTCCTTCAAAGAAAGTGGTTAATTTCTTCTTTTTCTTTTTAAAGATTGTAGCTGTCGCACTATTTTTATTAGTTGTGTCTTCTAATTCAATTTTATTTAAACTATTAAAATATTTTTCTAAATTCATTACCAACTCTTTCGCTGTAACTTGCTTGTTGGCTGTAACTTTCCAAGCATAGGTGTAAGACCAAAAGAAAGTATGTTTAGGATTGATCCAACCTTTTGGTGGAAAACGAATATCTCCTACACCAACATAATTGATATTTCTTGCTGGAAATCGCAATACTTCTTGTCCCCAAGTAGAATCGAGTTTTATTAAATTAAATTCTTCGTTTTGTCCGAACGTAAAACTTGAACAAAATAGTACTATTGATAGTATTGTGAAGGTTTTATTTTTCATTACAAATATTATTTTTAAGTTTTAGGGTATTCAAATTTACCCAAGATTTGTGTTTAAATTCTTTGGGTGAAAATCGAAAAAGAAGTATGTATCTTTTCGATTTATCACAGAAATAAATTTCTATAGTAGCAAATAAATTGATTATTTTTTTGGTAGTAAAAGCATCATACGTTTTTACAATTCCTGTAAATTGTGTCACGTTGTTTTTTGATGAATTTTCTATAAACAAAGCCTCTGTTTTAGGGATTGTAATTGTTGTATCTTCATTTACAACTTTCATCAATCCATCATAATACAATTTTAAATTTTCTTCAAAAAACTTGGCATTTGGCTTTGTTTTTAAATTGATATCCCAAGCAAAAGCAAGTATCCAAAAACCATCACTTTTTATGTTTTCCCAACCTTTGGCAAATCTTATATCTTCAAAACCTTTGTAACTAATTTTTGGGGCAAACCAGAATGGGACTTTAATAATTTCTTTGCCCCAGGTTTTATCTGCCTCAATTAAATCAATTTCTATTTGTTCTTGACCAAATGAAAAAAACGAATAAATAAATGAAAGAATAAATAGTGTTTTTTTCATTTTTAAAAGTTTAAATTAATTTTAAAAGAAATGGCATCAGAAATAATTTGGTCTTTTACACTTGTTTTTCCTTGAGAATTATAATTGATGTTCCAATCTGTTCTATCAATTTTTAACCTCGCTTTTAATTGTCTTTTTACATTATCTTGATTTGCCACAAAAAAGACCGATTTTGTTATTTTATTAATGGTTAAATCTGCAGTAATTTGTACATAACCATCACCAACATATTTTATTTTCGTAAAAAAAATTTTAGTAGTTGGGTTGTTTTTTACATCAAAAAAATCTTTATTTTTTAGATGTTCAATAAGGTCTTCTACCCAAGTTTCTGTTTCGTTAGATTTTATGGAATTCATATCAATTACAAAACTACCTTTTCTAATTTTACTATCTTTTACAATAACTTCTCCTTCTTTAAACTTTACAGTTCCATCATGCTTACCAAATCCAAATAGCATACTACCCTCCCAAGTAATTGAGCTTTTTTTAAGGTCTAATTTTATTTTTTCTTGAGAATTGATAGACGTAATTATAAAAAAGATTGATAGACATAAAATACATTTTTTCATAAGATTTGTTTTAAGTAAAATTAATTTTGGTAAATCTATTCCCGAATCAGAAAAAAAGTGTCAAAAAAATGTAAAAGAATTGTCAACAGTTGTAAAAATTGAAGGATTTGTTGGTTATTTGTATCAATTATGATAAAAAATAAGCATTTTTCAATTTTCCTTTTAGCAGTAATTTCTTTTTTAGTTTGGAGTTTTACAAGTCCACAAGAAGAAGAAAATGATTTTTCTGAGCGCGCAAAAATAAGTTTAAGAGCTGTAGGAAACCAATTATTGTTATCTCAAAAAGATTCTTTGTCTTTAATTTTACCCATCACAGAAATAGATGATTTTAAATACCGAATTTCTTTTGAAAAACCACTTTCTTTTGAACCCAACATTTTAGTAGAAGTAATTAAAAAGGTTTTCGATAAAACCAAACTTTCTAAAAATTATAGAGTTGAAGTTTTAGAAATAGCGACTAAAGAAGTAGCTTATAGTTATCAAATAAAAATAGCAAAAGAGGAAACTTTAATACCTTGTGCAGGAAGAGTTTTACCTAGTAAAATGTATTTTATAGAGGTAAAATTTTTAGATAAAAAAATAGTATATTCTAACTATAGTTATCTCTTTTACATTTTTATTCTAATTTTATTGGCGTTCTTATGTCGAATTTTCATCAATAAAAAAGAAAAAAACAATAGTGTTTTGGTTAAAGAAAATGCAACTATTTTAGGAAGTTTTCACTTTTATCCTCATCAAAATAAATTAATAAAAAAAACTACTGAAATTGCACTGTCTAAGAAAGAATGTGAGTTATTAGAAATTTTTGTTGCTCATAAAAACCAAATTGTAAAAAGAGAAGAACTTACTAAAAAAGTTTGGGAAGATAATGGTGTAATTGTTGGTAGAAGTTTAGATACATATATTTCTAAACTACGTAAAAAACTACAAGAAGATGATTCTATAAAACTGACCAATATTCACGGAATTGGTTATAAATTAGAGGTTAAATAAAGAAGAAATTTTTAATGAAACGTTAATGTACAAGCTTTTGTGATTTTTAATTATAAATAGATTATTTTTACTCCTTAAACAATTATAAAGTAATTTGTTAAACTACTATTCATATCCTCATACATCTTCTAAAGAATGGGTAACTTTTGTACATGGTGCAGGAGGCAGTAGTTCTATTTGGTTTAAACAAGTACGTGATTTTAGAAAGCATTTTAATGTCTTAATTTTAGATTTACGTGGCCATGGAAATAGCAAACCTACTTTAAAAGATACTTTTAATCCTAAATATACTTTTGACTCTATTACCAACGATATTGTAGAGGTTGTAGAGTATCTTAAAATTGAAAAATCGCATTTTATAGGTATTTCTTTAGGTACAATTTTGATAAGAAACTTAGCTGAAAAAAGACCAGAATTAGTACGAAGTATGATTATGGGCGGTGCTATTATAAAACTAAATTTCCGCTCTCAATTATTAATGAAATTAGGCGTAATTTTTAAATCTGTTGTGCCTTATATGTTATTATATAAGTTTTTTGCGTTTATAATTATGCCAAAGAAAAATCATAAAAAATCGAGATTGCTTTTTGTGAATGAGGCAAAAAAATTATATCAAAAAGAATTTATTCGTTGGTTTAAACTAACATCTGAAATTAACCCATTATTACGCTTTTTTAGGGCTAAAGATATAAAAATACCTACTTTATATGTAATGGGTGCAGAAGATCATTTGTTTTTGCCTTCTATTAAAAACATCGTTTCTAAGCACGTTACTTCTTCTTTATTTGTAGTTAATAATTGTGGTCATGTAGTGAATGTAGAGCAGCCAGAAACGTTTAATAATGAAACTATTGGCTTTATTCATTCTTTGTCTTAATAATTTATTTGTGTTTAGTAATTAACACAATAAAAAGTTTTCTATCTTTTCTTCATAAATCTGTTTCAATCTTTAACTATAAGAAATTTGATTAGATAATTATCAAAGATTCTGTAACTCTCGAAATTTCGGGACAGAATGATAAATTTTAAGATTTTTACCAAACTTTATGAAACTAAAAAAACCAGTGAATATTTCACTGGTTTTTTATATGAAGTAACGTAAACGTTACAAATATTTTTTTAATTACTCTACAATTAATGTAAAAGGGATGCTATACTTTACACCAACTGGTTTTCCTCTTTGCTTTCCTGGCTTCATTTTAGGTAATTTTTTCATTACACTAATTACTTCACTTCTAATTTTTGGGTGAGGAGCTCTTGCATTTACATCTACAATGTTACCTTGTTTGTCAATTTTAAAACCAATATATACTCTCTTCTTACCAGCATCTAAACCTAATTGATTTGGTAAATCTGTATCAAACTTTCTAGAAAAGTGTTTTTGTACCATTTTACTAAAACAAGCTTTTAACTGATTTTTATTTCCTTTACAACCAGGAAATACAGGTACATCTTCAATAATCATAAAACTTACATCTTCTATAACTTCTTCTACTTCTGCAATTTCTACAATTTCCTCTACTTCTACAGCTTCAGTTTCATCTGTTTCTGTAGATTCGATTACAGTTTCTTCTACCTCTTTTTCATCTTCTACAACTTCAATTACTTCTGGAGCTGGTGGTGGAGGTGTTTTTGGCTGAACAGGTTCTATTCTTTCAGTAATAGGAATGTCTTCTTCCATTTCAGCATTCATGTTTACCATACCTAGATCTCCAATACTTCTATCATATGTCTTTTTTTCGATTGCAGCATAGGTTACAAAAAGGGCTAAAACAAGACCAATTTGCATAAACAATTTGCTGTAATTCTCTAAGTTAGACTTTGGGTTTTTCTTAATTTCCATTGTTAAAGAGTTTTAATAGTTCGCTAATTTAATTAAATTATTGGTTTATTCACAGTATTTGTATCAATTAACATTAATTTTTTTAAAAATAAGGTTAAAAATTACCAATGCAAATAAAATACCTAACGTATTTGCCAAAACATCTTTGTAATCTGCTGTTCTGGAATCAGTTAGTGTTCCTTGTAACAATTCAATAATTATGCCATAAATTATACAGCTAATTACAATTGCATATTTTAAGCTATTTTTTTTATAAAAATTAAACAACCAACAAATTGCTAGTGTAAAATATGCAAAAAAATGATATACTTTATCTAAACCTTGAAAAGAAGGCATAGATTTTGTTGGCATTTTAATTAAGCTCAGATACGCAATAAAAAGGGTTATAAATATTGCAATTAAAAAGAGATTATCCTTGAATAAGTTCTTTATACGCTTCTGCATCTAAAAGTTGTTCTATTTGAGAATCATCAGCAATAGTCATTTTTATCATCCAACCTTTACCATAAGGATCTGAGTTTACCAATTCTGGTTCATCTTCTAAATCTTCATTAAATTCTGTTACTTCTCCTGTTAAAGGCATAAATAAGTCTGATACCGTTTTTACAGCTTCTACAGAGCCAAAAACTTCTCCTTCTTCTACAGTATCGTCTAAAGTATCTACATCTACATATACTATATCTCCTAATTCGCTTTGTGCAAAATCGGTAATTCCTATAGTTGCAGTTGTGCCTTCAATTTTAAGCCATTCATGGTCTTTACTGTATTTTACGTTGCTCATTTTAATCAGTTTCCTTTTTTTTAAGAATTTTTAGCAAATTTCGATGTTAGTTAATTATGTTATGCGGCCTTTTTCAAGGCCTTTTTTGTTTTTGCCTGTACAAAGGGCATATCAGCAATTTCTGCTTCAATGTCACGGCCACGAACGCGGACGTTGATTTTTGTACCATTGGCGGTTTGATCTGTTTGGACATAAGCTTGGCCTATGGCTTGTTTAGAAGAAGGAGAAAAGCCGCCACTGGTAAGGACACCAATTTGTGTTTCGCCAGCGGCATCAAAAACTTCTGCGCCTTCACGGGCAACGCCTTTGCCGGTGATCTTAACACCGACGCGCTTGCGTTCTGCACCATTTTCAATTTCTTCAAAGATACGCTTAGCGCCAATAAATGTTTTGTTTTGCATTTTACCCATGATCCATTGGCTGTCGGCCTCAATGGGGGAGGTCGTTGCGTCAATATCGTGACCGTAAAGCGGGTAGCCCATCTCAAGGCGCAATGAATCACGTGCGGCCAAACCAATTGGTTTCACATCGGCGTGTGCCATTAATTTATGCCATACGGCATCGGCACGATCGGCATGCATTGAGATTTCAAAACCATCTTCACCCGTATAACCAAGGCGGGAAATAAAGAAATCTTTATCTTCCATGTAGCGCATATAATTAAGGTTGGCGGTATCAATGCCGAGGGCATCACGTAGAACGGCTTCTGCTTTTGGCCCCTGAAGCGCGATTAAGGCGCGGTTTTCATGATGAACCAGCATCACACCTTGTGGCAGGTGTCTTTGCATCCATTTAAGGTCTTTGTCTTTACACGCCCCATTTACAACAGCGAAAAATTTGGTGTCGGATAATTTTGTAATAATAAGGTCGTCAATCATGCCGCCCTGTTCGTTCATAAGAACAGTGTATTTCGCAACATTCGGCTTAAGGGAAGAAAAAGTAGAAGGGGTAAGCTTTTCAATGAAGGTGCAAGCATCTGGCCCTTCGATTGTGACTTGTCCCATACGAGAAACATCAAAGATCCCTGCATTATCACGTGTCCAATTATGTTCAGTCATAACGCCAGTAGGATATTGTATTGGCATGTCATAGCCAGCGAATTCAGCCATTTGCGCCTTTTGTGTTACGTGCGCCGCGTGCAGTGGAGTTTTTTTCATTGTAGTCATCTTCATTTCATTTCTAGCTTCGTTACGCGCTCCTCGTTTAGAAGACCTGAACTTCGTCGTTTGTGCCTCGCTAGAAATAAAAGCAAAACGACTATATCTTTAAAGATATATAGATTAATATTTATCGTGAATGGGGAAAGAAGACAAGAAGGTTTGAGATAATCATGACATTTGACGCAATTTTATTGCTAGCCGCCGCGGTTTTTATATTCTCGCTGAAGCCTGGACCTGGTATTTTAACATCTATTTCTTATTCACTGTCGCATGGTTACAAGGGGTTATTAGCCTTCTTGGTTGGGTTTAACCTTGGTCTAGGTGCATTTCTTACGATTGTTTTTATCGGCTTCATGGGGGTTAATCAGCTTGAGCTGGATATTGTGTTCTTCGCCATTATCGCCAAGAGCCTTGCCGCACTTTATTTAATCACCATTGGTATTAAAGAGTTGAGGGTGTGGGATAAAGATGTGAGCTTGGATGAAAGTAAAATCGAAAAGCCAACGCAATATTACGATATCGTTGTTTCTGCGATTATGCTGACGGTATCAAACCCGATGATCATTGTTTTTTATGCCTCTATAATACCCGCGTTTATAACGGTTGAAATGCTGACATTAGAAATCGCGATGTTCATTACGGCGATGCTAATGTTTATAGATAGTTTTGGTATGGTTATTTATTGCGCACCTGTTTTGCTGTTTAGAAAAAAGATGTCTATAGGGCATATGAAATATATTCGACTTGTATCAGCCATCATAATTATTTTGATTGGGTTATATATCGGATACACGGCTTTACCTGCG
>JBGCFX010000210.1:0-8232 GCA_045110395.1 Polaribacter sp. | reverse complement strand
TTAGGTGTTGCTGCTGTTTTAGTAAAATCTTTTGCTAGAATTCATGAAACTAACTTAAAAAAACAAGGAATGTTAGGTTTAACGTTTGCAAACGAAGCAGATTACGATTTAATTCAAGAAGATGATACGTTTAACTTTTTAGATTTAAACGAATTCGCTCCAGGTAAACCATTAACTATTGAAGCTGTTCATCCAGATGGGTCTAAAGATGTAATAGTTACAAATCATACTTATAACCAAGGGCAAATTGATTGGTATAATGAAGGTTCTGCATTAAACTTAATTAAAAAAGAAAATGCTTAATATTTATTTTTAAGATATAATTAAAACTCTCGAAGAAATTCGAGAGTTTTTTGTTTTTAAGAATTATTTTGAAAATTACTTACAAGTTAATCACAAAAAACTAATAACTTTTGTAAGATATTACAGAGTTTGTAGACTTTTATTATAAGTAATATAAAAGCTACTTCTTATGAAAAGCGTTTGGTTTTTTGACAATGTAAATTTATTTAATCTTCTTTGTCCTCATAAATTTAAAGAATACAAAAAGTGTCATAATTTTGATGCCTATAAAAAAAGCGATTACATTTATTTTGAAGAAGATTCAGCCAATAAAGTGTATTTAATAGAAAAAGGTAAAGTTAAAATTGGATATTATACAGAAGAAGGGGACGAAATTGTAAAAGCAATTTTAACCAAAGGAGAATTATTTGGAGAAAAAGCCATTCTAGGAGAAGAAACAAGAAATGAATTTGCACAATCTGTAGATGCAAAAACATCTATTTGTCCTATAAGTGTAGATATTATGCATGATTTAATGCGAGATAATAAAACATTTAGTCTAAAAATTTATAAATTTTTAGGGTTACGTTTTAAAAAATTAGAAAGAAGATTACAATTAATTCTTTTTAAAGACACTAAAACTCGTTTTTTAGAATTTATGAATGAATTGTGTGAACAATATGGTTATGACTGTGATAAAACAGGCGATAAAGTTATTGTTCATCCATATACACAAAAAGATATTGCTTCTTTAATTGGTACTTCTAGATCTAACTTAAATGTACTTATGAATGAACTAAAAGAACAAAATAGAATAGACTTTAACAGAAAAGAGTTAAGAATTCTTCAAAAAATTGCATAAGTGTTCGTTAGCTAACATTTCAAGACCTTTTTAGCTTATAACTTTGTCATCAACATTAACATATAAAATATTAATAAGATGAAAAAAGTTTTAAATTTAGCATTAGTCTTTGCTTTGACTGCATTTTTTGCAGCTTGTAGCAACAGCGAAAATGAACCAACAACAGGTAATTTAACAGTAGATTTAACAGGATTAGAAGAATTAGGATCTGATTATGTTTACGAAGGATGGTTAATTGTAAATGGTGCTCCAGTTAGTACTGGAACATTTACAAGTGTTAGTTTTCCTCAAACGTATACAGTAGACATTAACAATTTGAATACTGCAACAAAATTTGTTTTAACAATAGAGCCAGCAGGAGAAACAGGAGCAGCAGCTTTAGCACCAGCAGCAACAAAATTATTAGCAGGAGATTTTTCTGGTAATTCTGCAAGTGTAAATTCTGACAATATTGTTGTAGATAATTCTGGAGCGATTAAAACTTTAGGAGCTTCTTGGGGTAAATACATTTTAGCAACACCAACAGATGCAGATGATACTAATGAAGCAAGTGGAGTATGGTTTTTAGACAATTCAAACCCACCAGCTATTGCAGGATTAGGTTTACCTACTTTATCAGCAGGATGGAAATATGAAGGATGGGTAGTTTTTAACGGAACACCAGTAAGTACAGGTACTTTTACAACACCAAATGGGGCTGATGATAATGCTGCAACTTCACCTTTTAAAGGAGCTACAGGAAATGGTCCTGGTTATCCTGGAGAAGATTATTTAATTGGTTCTGCTGCAGGTGTTAACTTTCCTACAGATTTAAAAGGAGCCACAGTTGTAATTTCTGTAGAACCAAGTCCAGACAACAGTCCAGCACCATTTGCTTTAAAACCTTTAGCACATATGATACCTGCAAATGCTACAAATCATACAGTAATAAATATGACTGCAGGGCCAAAAGCAATTTTATCTGGTACTGTAAACAGATAACAGAAAAAATACAATCTTCTATTTTTTGTTAATGGTAGATTAAAAGAAGGGCAATTGCTTATGCAATTGCCCTTTTCTGTGTAAAAAAATGCCTATTTAAACAAACTTTAGATAAAGTTTATAATAGGCACCAACTAACCAACCAGTTGTTGTTTTAGATATTTTTGTTGATTTTTATAGGCATTTTATAAACTTCACCTTTTTTAACTCCTTTTACATTTACTTTTTTATAATTTAATTTGTTTTTTACAAACGAATTAAAATCTTTTACTTTAGAATCTACAGAAATTATAACTAATTCATTTTGCTGATTAACCATAAAAGAAATTTCTGCTTTGCAGTTTTTCTTGATGTCTAATGGAATCGTTTTACCTATAATAGATACAATAGATGATCTTAATTCTTTTTTTGCTGTTTCTGAAGGATTTTTCTCGGTTGCTGTAACAGAAAATACAGTTGATAAACTAATTGCAATAACAGTAATAATTGTTTTTAAATTTTTCATGATAATGTTGTTTTAGGTTGTTTTTATATAATAGAAGACGCCACTATTTTAAAAATGTTTCACTAAAAATTGCTGTTTAACACAATCATAACGTTATTTAACTGAAATTAATAATTTGATAAGAGTTTGTTAACTTTTAAGATTTTTTTAAGAAAAAGGAAGAATAGAAATATTGTAAGTATCTGATAGTTATTATATTAACAATCTATTTGATTGATAGATTTTATGATAATATCACAACCTTTTTTAATGTCTTTATCAGAAATAGTTAATGGTGGTGTAATTCTTATGGCTGCACCTTCAAACAATAAAAAGAAAAGAATGAGTCCATTGTCTAAACATTTGTGAATTACTTTAGCAGCTATTTCTGGTGATTTTAAAATTGCGGCCAACATTAAACCTTTTCCTCTTACTTCTAATATTTCAGGATGATGTAAATGTTTACGAATCAATTTTTCTTTACGCAAACTTTCTAAAAGAAGGTTTTGAGAAATAATTTCTTGAATCGTAGCAACACCTGCAGCAGCCATAACAGGATGACCTGCAAACGTAGAAATATGGCCCAATTTAGGATTATCTTTAAGCAAACTCATCAATTTAATATTAGCAATAAAAGCTCCAATTGGCATTCCACCACCTAAACCTTTGCCTGTAATTACAATATCTGGTGTACAATTATAATTTTCAAATCCCCAAAAAGTACCAGTTCTTCCAATTCCAGTTTGAATTTCATCTAAAATCAGCAAAGCACCAACTTCATCACATTTTTTTCTAACTTTTGTTAGATAATTGTTTTTTGGTGTTATAAAACCTGCTCCACCTTGTATGGTTTCTAAAATAACTGCTGCTGTTTTTGTGGATATGTTTTCTAAATCGACTTCATTATTAAACTCGATAAATTTAGTACCAGGAATTAAAGGTCTAAAAGCTTGATTTTGCCTTTCTACTCCTGAAACACTCATAGCACCCATTGTATTTCCATGATAAGAGTTCTTAGCTGCTATAATTTCTGCTCTTTCTGTTACTCTTTTTGCTAATTTTAATGCACCTTCAGTTGCTTCTGTTCCTGAATTGGTTATGTAAACTGAATTTAAGTTTTCAGTAGAATTGGCGACCAATAATTTACAAAGCTCTACTTGTGGCTGCTGAATAAACTCACCATAAACCATTACATGTGCATACGAATCTAATTGTTTTTTGATGGCATTTGTAACTTTTGGGTGGTTGTGACCTAAACTGTTTGCAGAAACACCAGCTACAAAATCTAAATATTCTTTGTTAGAAGTATCATAAATATAAGAACCTTTTGCATGTGAAACTTCAATAGAAAGTGGGTGAGGAGAGGTTTGTGCTTGGTATTTTAAAAAATCTGATTTCATTTTACTGTCTTTGTAAATTCAATCCGTTTTTCTTTTTTTCTAAAATAGCTGCTGGCTTTTTTACTTTTTTCTTTTTAGGTTTCGGATTTTTACTTGGGTTGTCTAAAAAGATATCTTCTTTTGTTTTTGGTTGTTCATCTTCTCTCCAAATAAACCCTTTTAGTTGTCTATCTTCTTCAGGAAATAGTGATGGTGGATATGTTTTTCCATCAGACTCCTTCAAATATTTAATAGTTTCTATTTGCCCTTTTTCAAGAATAAACTCAATATTACTCGAAATTTCTTTTGTAATTGTTTCTAAAACTTGTGTTTCTTCATTTCTATTATAATAAATAGATTCTGCATTTCCTTTAACCAACAACAGACGAATTTTGTTTTTCTCAAACTTACCAAACATATTTCTACCTTTAATTTGATTAAAATCTTTTTCTGAGATAGAATCTTTAGAAACGATAAAAGCATTATTCAACACTTTTAAAGAATCTAATTTTTCTGTTTTTACGTTTGATAAAAGATGAATTGTATCACCAGTAATTTGGTTTTTTTCTGACCATAAAACTGGGTTTATAAACATTTTAGTTAAACCAGTTTCTTGGTTTGTATGAATAGAATCGCACTTACCTTGTAAATCAGATTTAAAAATCTTTACATTATGATAGGTTCTTATAATTCTCTTTTTAGGTTTGCCTGTAACCAGTAAAGTATCTCCATGAATAAAGGTAGAATCTTTGTCTACAATAGAAATTGCAACTGCTCTTTTTATGATAAATAACGAATCTTTTAACTCAAAAATTTCTGCATAATTACCTCTTGTAACAAAATTTTGAACAGTATCTATAATTTGAATGTTGTTAGTAGCAGAGGCAAAACCTCTCTTTTTGTCATAATACAAACTATCTCCTTCTATAGTTCTTTCTTTTAAAAATAATTTCGCATTTTTTACAAAATGAGAAACATCTGTTTTGGTATTGTAAAATCCTTTTTCAGAATAAATTCTGTTTTTATTTTTGGTGTTTGTAACTGTAGATGGTCCATATAAATACGCCAAACCAGAATTTGTATAATAATCTAAATGATTAGAATCTATAGTGTTCTCTGGGTTTACAACAGTAACTCTAGTGGTTGCTGTAAACTTTTTATTCTCTAAAAAATAATTTCCATTTTTACTTTTTAAAGTGTTTGTTTGATCTTTTATAGTAGCAAAACTGGTATAATATAGTTTTTGATTTAATCTATCAAAATTAAGAGTATCAGTTGTTAACGTCATTGTTGGGTCTTTTAAAACCACATTTCCCCATGACAATGCTTGTTTAGAATTAGCATCGTAATCTGCATAATCACTTGTTTGGGTAATAGTATCTCCTTGTTTTATTAAAACATTACCAATTGCTTTAAAGAAGTTATTTTTTTTAAAGTAAAAAGCTTTTTTACAGGTAAGTATAATACCTTCGTGTCTAATCCTTACATTTCCTAGTAAAACTGTAGCACCAGGATATTTTTCTTCATCAGCAAATTGAATATCAGTTTTTTCAATATCAATTTTTTTTGTTTGTGAAAAAACAAATGAAGTAGTAAATAGAAAAAATAGAATTAATATTCTTTTCAAAATGATGAATTATTTTGCACAAAAATACTGAAAAGAATAGTGCAATCTATTAAAGAAAAGTGAAATTATAGATTATGCAATTTCTTCTTGCAAACGAATTTTACGTTCTAATTTTTTTGCCCTAGGAAAAAGAATATTATTTTCTATGTGAATGTGTTCTTGCAGTTCCTCATCAAAGTTCTGCAATTTTATATACAATAGTTTAAAAGATGCACAAACATTTTCTGGTATTGTATAATTATTAGTTAATTCAGAAATTCTTTTAAAAGCCAAACCGATTTTACTATGTTCATCTTCTATACCTTTAATTGAATTATCTAAAGGTGATGTTGATATGTTTTTGTGAATTTTTCTTTTTTCAAGTTCAATTAATTCTTTGATATAAGGGAAAATAATAGTTTCTTCATTTTTTATGTGCTCTAAAATTTCTTCTGTAACATCTTGTATTAATTGGTTAACCTCTATAAGTTTAGGGAACTTGTTTTTATATACTTTAGATACTTTTAGCCCATATTCTTTTAATAATAAAATGTTTTCTTCTTTATATTTATGATGAATATCAACTAAAAATTCGATTAAAAATCTAATTTCCAGACTTTGTAGTTTTTTAAAAAAAATACATTTGTATCTATAGATTTAAGTTCTTTTGTGATTTTTTTTAAATCAATATTTTGGTTTTCACAAATCTTAGAAAGATTTTTATGACCATCAATTCCAAAATCTATTTTATATTTTTTGAAAACTTTTGCTGTGTTTATATTATCTGTGACAATATTTGCCACTATTTTTTTTCCAATAGTTTTCATATTCAATATTTATTTATAAATACAAAGATGTGTTGTTTATTCCATTGATAATATGACTTTTGTCAGTTTGGAGTTTTATATTTCCAATCAAAAAAAAGCATCTTTTAAATTATTTAAAAGATGCTTTTTTAGTTATAAATAAGATGTAATTATCTCATAATAGTTTGTTTTCTATCTGGGCCTACAGAAACTATTTTTACAGGAACTCCTGTTTCTTTTTCTATAAAAGCAACATAATCTAATAAGTTTTTTGGCAATTGATCAGCAGAAGTCATTTTTGTTAAATCATCTTCCCAACCTTTAAATTCAGAATAGTTTACAGAAACATTTTCAGGCTCAATGTTATAAGGTAAATGAGAAATTTCTTCACCTTTATAATTGTATGATGTACATACTTTTAAAGTATCAAAACCAGAAAGAACATCACCTTTCATCATCATTAATTGTGTTACTCCATTTACATCTACTGCATATTTTAAAGCAACCAAATCTAACCAACCACATCTTCTTGGTCTTCCAGTTGTTGCACCAAATTCGTGACCAATTCTAGCCATATCTTCTCCATCTTTATCAAATAATTCAGTGGGGAATGGGCCAGAACCAACTCTGGTTGTATAGGCTTTAAAAATTCCGAAAACTTCACCAATTCTGTTTGGTGCAACTCCTAAACCAGTACAAGCACCTGCTGCAGTTGTGTTTGAAGATGTTACAAAAGGGTAGGTACCAAAGTCTATATCTAAAAGAGATCCTTGAGCGCCTTCTGCTAAAATTGTTTTTTTATCTTTAATAGCTTGGTTTAAAAACTCTTCACTATCTATAAATTGTAAAGTTCTTAATTTATCTATTCCTTTATCAAATTCTGCTTCTAATTCATCTAAATCATAATCAATCTGAATGTTGAAATAATCTAACATTCCTAAATGTTTTGCTGTTAAAGAGTGGTATTTTTCTTTCCAATTATCTAATTCTAAATCTCCAACACGCATTCCATTTCTACCAGTTTTGTCCATGTAAGTTGGGCCAATTCCTTTTAAAGTAGAACCAATTTTTGCTTTCCCTTTAGAAGTTTCTGAGGCTGCATCTAACAATCTGTGAGTTGGTAAAATTAGATGTGCTTTTCTAGAAATTAATAATTTAGATGTATAATCTATATTGTGTTTGTCTAAATTTTCTAACTCTTTTTTAAAGATTACAGGATCTATTACAACTCCATTACCAACAACATTTAATGCTGTTTTATGAAAAATTCCTGAAGGTATTGTATGTAAAACGTGTTTTTTTCCATCAAAAATTAAAGTATGTCCAGCATTTGGTCCTCCTTGGAAACGTGCAATAATGTCATAATTTTTGGTAAGTACGTCTACAATTTTACCTTTTCCTTCATCTCCCCATTGTAATCCTAGTAATAAATCTACAGCCATTTTTGTTGTGTAATTGTTAGTTGTGTAATTGTTGTTTTTATTAGTTTAATCATCTATTTGTAAACTGTTACTGTAAACTGTTTACTTTTTCTTTGTTCCGTAAAAATAAAGTGAATGATTATGAATATTTATATCGAAAACTTCTTCTATTGTTTTTTTGATGATTTGAATTCTTGGATCACAAAATTCTTTTACATCACCAGAATCTGTAAAAATTACGTGATCGTGATTTTTATCAAAATAACTTTTTTCATATCTAGCCATAGATTGCCCATCAAATTGATGTTTTCTTACCAAACCACAGTCTAAAAATAAATATATTGTGTTATAAAGTGTTGCTCTACTAAATCTGTAGTTTTTGTTTTTCACTTTTATGTAGAAGGATTCTAT
>JBGCFX010000209.1:0-16106 GCA_045110395.1 Polaribacter sp. | reverse complement strand
TTTTTTTGTTTCAAAGTTTCAGAGTTTCAAAGTTTCAAAGTGTTGGTTGAGTAAAAATCAACTTTTACCCTTGGTATTAAAACTCTACAACTATTAATATTTTTTTATTCTGTATTAAATACTGATTCTATTTTCTTATGTCTTTATTCTATTCTCCTTTTTTAAATATATGAACATCTCTTTGAGGAAAAGGAATTGTAACCTTATTTTCTCTAAATGCTTTATCGATTGCAAAACGTAAATCACTTTTTATTGTTAAATGTTCGTAACTATTATTAATGACAAAAAGCAGTTTAAACTGTAAAAAACTGTCTCCAAAATCTGTAAATAAAACTCTTGGTGCTTTTACCTTTAAAACCTTTGGATGTGCATTTGCAACATCTATTAAAACATTTTTAACCAACTCTACATCAGACCCATAAGCAACACCAACTTCTACACCTTCTGTTGTTTGCACTCCATTTTGGGTCCAATTAAATAAACTTTGTGTTAAAAATTTATGATTAGGTATAATTAGCACTTTATCATCAATGGTAATTGCTCTTGTTGTTCTAAGTCTAATTTCTTCTACTTTACCAACTTTTCCTTCAATTTCTATGATATCATTTACGTGCAAAGATTTATCAACCAATATAAAAATACCAGACATTATGTCTTGAAACAAGGTTTGTAATCCCAAACCAATACCAACCAATAATGCTGCAGAACCTGCTAAAATAACGCCTACTTTAATTCCTGAAGACTCTAAAGCTACAATTAAAACGATGGTGTAAACAAAGTATTTTATAAAAGAAAAAACTGCTTTAAATTTCCCTTTATCTTCTTCATTTAATTTTCTGTTGACTATTTTTTTTATCAACTTTAAAAACAATCCTGTTAATAAAAAAATGACAATTACAAACAGAATGTTTCTTACATCAAGATGAATATCTTTAGTAATATTAAAAGAAAAATTAAGAAACTCTTTTAGTTTATCCATTAAATTTATCCTTTATACTTTATCCATTTATATAAATCTTTATACGTTGGTTTTTTACCATACATTAAAATACCTACTCTATAAATTTTGGCTGCTAACCAAACCATAAAAACAAAGGTAACTACTAATAAAGACATTGAAATTGCCAATTCTCCCCAAGAAACTCCAAAAGGAACTCTCATTAACATTACTATTGGACTTGTTAAAGGTATATGAGAAAATAAAACTGCAATAGACCCATGAGGATCATTAATAACAGTTGCAAAACCTACATAAACCCCTAAAATTAAAGGCAACATAATTGGCAACATAAACTGTTGTGTGTCTGTTTCATTATCTACAGCTGCACCAACTGCAGCAAATAAAGAACTATATAACATATAACCTCCTAAGAAATAAAAGATAAAAAGTACAAACATTTTTAAAATTGGCAACCTTAAAATTTCTTGAATCACCATTTGTCCTTTTCCACCATCTGTTGCTTGTTTTACAGCATCCATTTGTTCTGTAGGCACTTTTGCTGTTTGCATTTCTACAACATCTACTCCAAAAACGGAAGACGCAACTGTAACTATTGTAAATAAGATTATTCCCCAAATAAAGAATTGAACCAAACCAGCAGAAGCATTACCAATAATTTTACCTAACATTAATTGAAAAGGTTTTACTGATGATACTATGACCTCTATAATTCTACTTGTTTTTTCTTCGATAACACTTCTCATTACAGAAGTGCCGTAAATCATTACAAACATCATTAAAAAATAACCTGCAATAGCTCCTACTCCAATTTTTAATCCGTTTATTAATTTTGATGATTCTTCTCCAGAAAAATCAAACATTTTAATATCTGTATTAATTTTTGATGCTTTTATTTTTTCTAAATCGATGCCAAAACTATTCAGTTTTTCATTTCTAATTTTACGTTCAATTTTATTTTCTAAAGAACCCATTAAAGACATTCCTGGAGAATCTTTAGAATAAAACTCGATAGATTTTGCTAAGATTTCTAAACTATCTTGTTTGGGTATAAAAAGTGCTCCATAATAATTTCCTGCTTCTACTTTCTTTTTAGTCTCTTCGATTCCTAAAGCTGTATAATCTGAGTAATGAATGGTTTTTGAGTCTTTAAAATCTTCTTTAGAAAACAACCCTGAATTGTCTACATAAACAATTTTCTTTACTTTTTCGTCATTTTTTTGCATCAAAAAATAAACCAAAGCACCCATTCCTACCATAATTAGCGGACTTAAAAAAGTCATAATTATAAATGATTTATTACGAACCTTTGCAATAAACTCTCTTTGTATAATTAATTTTAACTTGCTCATTTTCTTAACTGTTTTTATTTACTGCCTGAATAAAAATATCGTTTGCAGTTGGTATAATTTCCACAAAGTGCTGTACTTCTCCTCTATTGGTTAAAAATGATAGTAAATCATTAGAATTATCTGTATCATTTAACTTCACATTTAAAGTCATACTGTCATTTAGCAGCTTAAAATCTGCAGGAAAAACTTTAAAATTTTCTTTTAACTGATTTTCTACTTCTTTTGCATTTGTAGTTTTTAAACCTACTTGAAATGTATTTGTTCTAAATTCTCTTTTGATATCATCTAATTTACCATCTAATATTTTGTTAGATTTATCTATCAAAGCGATTTCATCACACATTTCTTCAACAGATTCCATTCTATGTGTAGAAAAAATAATGGTAGCTCCTTCATCTCTTAATTGTAAAATTTCTTTCGCAATTAATTGCGCATTTATGGGATCAAAACCAGAAAAAGGTTCATCAAAAATTAATAATTTAGGATTGTGCATTACAGTAACTACAAACTGTACTTTTTGCGCCATTCCTTTTGATAATTCTTCAATTTTCTTATTCCACCAAGCAGAAATATCAAATTTTTCGAACCAATATTTTAAGCGTTTTTTTGCTTCTGCTTTAGACAATCCTTTTAATTGAGCTAAATACAAAGCTTGTTCTCCTACTTTCATAGATTTGTACAAACCACGTTCTTCTGGTAAATAACCTATTTGTGCAGTATGTTTTGGCGCCAAAGCTTCACCATCTAAAAAAATAGAACCAGAATCTGGCATTGTAATTTGATTGATAATTCTAATTAACGATGTTTTACCTGCTCCATTTGGCCCTAATAAACCAAAAACGCTTCCTTTTGGTATATTTAGTGAAACATTGTTCAATGCTGTAAAATCTCCATATTTTTTGACAACATTATTTACTTCTAATAAATTTTTCATTAAGTTCTATTGATTTTTGCTGAAAAGCTTGCTATAATACAAACTTACATATTTTCTGTCTATTAGTGTAAAAAGGAATTGTTTTGTTACGAGTAACTTTCTATTCTTTTTTAGAATTCAAAAAAAAACATTATTTTTATACAAATTGCTTTTATGTTTAAAAAAATACTTTTTACTTTTTTATTTTTCTTTTCAATACTAAATCTGTTTTCTCAAGATTATGAACCTATGCTTAAACAAGGTTCTTTTTGGGATGTAATGCATGAAGTAATTGTTGCTAATTGGCCTTCTACAGCAACAAGATATAAAATATCTAAAGACACTATTATCAATAATAAAACGTACAAAAAAATTAAAAAAGCACCCATAAGACAATCTGAAGAAAACTTTTATATTCTTAATCAAAACGAGGAAACGTATGTAAACCTTAAAGAATATAGAGATTCCGAATTGTATTTAAGAGAAGATATTAAAGAAAAAAAGGTTTATATACTTGCCCCATTTATTAGCGGAAATATTGAATATACATATTGTGATTTTAGTTTAAATAAAGGCGAGCTAATGGAAAATGGATATACTCACAAAGACAATCAAAGTAACCTCATAATTAGAGATAAAATTATTTCTAATTACAATGGAAAAATAGAATTTGTACTTGGTTCTTTTTCCTTTATAGAAGGCATTGGTAAATTTCAAAGCCCTTTTGAAACTTACGATAATGTTTTTAGTGATACTCGCAGTGAAATTTTTTGCCACGGAAATGATAAAGACCAAAACAATTGTGCAAAAACTATAAACCAAGATTATGAACCTATGATAAAAGAAGGTTCTTTTTGGGATGTAAACACCTCTACACCTGGAGAATGTGGTCATAGAAATTTTAGATATAAGATAGGTAATGATACAATAATAAATAACAAGACCTATAAAAAATTAAAAGGAGCTGAATTTGAGACAATAGAAGATAATTGTCCTACCTATAAATTTCCACTTGTTTTAAATCCTAATAATTTTGGTAAATCAAAATTTTTATTCCTAAGAGAAGATGTTTCTGAAAAGAAAGTATATGTTTGGAGCTTTGAAGAACCTTCAAACCAATATAAAGAATTCACGTTATACGATTTTAGTTTAAGTGAAGGAGAAGTTATGACTAATGCTTATTTTGGAGATATAAACATTAACGGTAGTAATTTAACAATTGGTCGTATATATTTAGATAGAAATGGAAAAAAAACATTTGCTACAAATAGAGGGGATTATACAGAAGGTATTGGTGGTTTATCTGGACTTTTTCAATTTAATATTTATTTAAATTATGGATTAAATCACACTCTTTTCTGCTGGGGTAATACTCAAAACCAAAATAGCTGTGCAGAAGTTTTAAGTACAAAAAAAGAAGAATTATCATCAGTAAAATTATATCCAAACCCTACTGAAGATTTTTTAACGATTAATAGTACAGAAAACATTACTATAAAAATATATTCAACCACTGGTGCACTTTTAAAAAACATTAAATTAAAAAAAGATTTTAAAATTGATGTTTCCTCTTTTAAAACAGGTGTTTATATTTTTGAAATCTCCAATTCTAAAGGTAAAAAAAGAAGTAAATTCTTTAAATTGTAGTATCATTTTCTTCTACTGTAAACTTTAATAAAGTAAACTTTCTGTTAAAATTTACTATGCACGCATAACTTTTTTAAAATTTACTATGCACGCATAATAAATTTTTATATCTTTGATGCAATGAAAAAAATGCAATCTATAGATCATCAATTAAGAGCAACTTGGCAAGCTGTTGCAAAATTGTACAATGAACAAGCAATGCATCACAATAGCACAATGGCTACCGCTTTTGTTTTATTAAACATTGATAAAGAAAAAGGAACACCCTCTACTGCTCTTGGGCCATTAATGGGAATGGAACCTACAAGTCTTTCTAGAATCTTAAAAACTATGGAAGATAAAGGGGCTATTTGTAGAGAAAAAAATCCTGATGATGGGAGAAGTGTTATTATAAAACTAACAGATTTCGGAAAAGAAATGCGAAAAGTCTCTAAAGGACACGTAATTCAATTTAACGAAACTGTAATGAATAATGTTTCTGAAAAAGATTTAGAAGGCTTTTTTAAAGTAACATCAACCATAAACAAACTAATTGCTGATAGGGAAATCTATAAAGAAATCAGTAGTAAAGCAGTATAAAATAAAATTAAACGAATGACTAGAAGAATTAAAAAAGTAGCAATAGTTGGCTCTGGAATTATGGGAAGTGGCATTGCATGTCATTTTGCAAATATTGGTGTAGAAGTTCTATTATTGGATATTGTTCCAAGAGAATTAAACGACAAAGAAAAAGCAAAAGGACTAACATTAGAAGACAAAATTGTTCGTAATCGTCTAGTAAATGACGCGCTTACAGCTTCTTTAAAATCGAAACCTTCTCCTATTTATAATCAAAAATTTGCAAATAGAATTACCACTGGTAATTTAGAAGATGATATTGCAAAAGTGGCTGATGTAGATTGGATTATGGAAGTTGTTGTAGAAAGACTAGACATCAAAAAAATCGTTTTTGAAAAGCTAGAAAAATACAGAACTCCAGGAACTATTATTTCTTCAAACACCTCAGGAATTCCTATTAAATTTATGAACGAAGGAAGAAGTGAAGATTTTCAGAAACATTTTGCTGTAACACACTTTTTTAATCCACCAAGATATTTAAAATTATTTGAGGTTGTACCTGGACCAAACTGCAAACAAGAAGTTACAGATTTCTTAATGATGTATGGAGAAAAATTCTTAGGTAAAACATCAGTTTTAGCAAAAGATACACCAGCATTTATAGGGAACAGAATAGGGATTTTCGGAATCCAATCTTTATTTCATCAAGTAAAAGAATTAGGATTAACTGTTGAAGAAGTAGATAAATTGACAGGACCAGTAATTGGTCGTCCAAAATCTGCAACTTTTAGAACAGTTGATGTTGTAGGATTAGATACTTTAGTACATGTTGCTAACGGAATTTATGAAAACTGTCCTAATGATGAAGCACATGACTTATTCAAATTACCAGGTTTCATCAACACAATGATGGAAAACAAATGGTTGGGAAGTAAAACAGGACAAGGTTTTTACAAAAAATCAGTTGTTGATGGCAAGAAAGAAATTCTAACCTTAGATTTAGACACGATGGAATATCGTTCTAAAAAACGTGCAAAATTTGCAACGTTAGAATTAACAAAAACAATAGACAAGCCAATAGATAGATTCAAAGTTTTAGTTGGCGGAAAAGATAAAGCTGGTGAATTCTACAGAAAGAACTTTGCAGCAATGTTTGCATACGTTCAAAATAGAATTCCAGAAATTTCTGATGAATTGTATAAGATTGATGATGCAATGAAAGCTGGTTTTGGTTGGGAAAATGGCCCTTTTGAAATTTGGGACGCAGTAGGATTAGAAAAAGGTATTGAGCTTATGAAAGCTGAAGGTAAAGCACCTGCAAAATGGATAACAGAAATGTTAGCTGCAGGTTCTACATCTTTCTATTCTGTAAAAGAAGGCGCTACTTTTTATTATGATATTCCTTCTAAATCTCAAGTAAAAAAACCTGGGCAAGATGGATTTATCATTTTAGACAATATTAGAAAATCAAACGAAGTTTTTAAAAATTCTGGGGTTGTTATTGAAGATATTGGAGATGGAATTTTAAATATTGAATTTCAATCTAAAATGAACACCATTGGTGGTGATGTTTTAGCAGGAATTAATAAAGGAATAGATTTAGCAGAAAAAGATTTTCAAGGTTTGGTTGTTGGTAATCAAGCAGCAAACTTTTCTGTAGGTGCAAATATTGGTATGATTTTTATGATGGCTGTAGAGCAAGAATATGATGAATTAAATTATGCCATTAAATATTTCCAAGATACAATGATGCGTATGCGTTATTCATCAATACCAACTATTTCTGCTCCTCATGGAATGGCTTTAGGTGGTGGTTGTGAAATTTCTTTACACGCAGATAAAGTTGTTGCAGCTGCAGAAACCTATATAGGTTTGGTAGAATTTGGAGTTGGTGTAATTCCTGGTGGTGGTGGCTCTAAAGAAATGGCTTTAAGAGCATCAGATTCTTTTAGTAAAGGAGATGTAGAGTTAAATATTTTACAAGAAAACTTTTTAACTATTGGAATGGCAAAAGTATCAACTTCTGGTTATGAAGCATTCGATTTAGGTTTACTTCAAAAAGGAAAAGATGTAATTGTTGTAAATAAAGAAAGACAAATTGCTACTGCAAAAGCACACGCAAAATTAATGGCAGAAAGTGGTTATACACAACCAGCAAAACGAAATGATGTAAAGGTTTTAGGAAAACAAGCATTAGGAATGTTCTTAGTAGGAACAGATTCTATGAAAGATTCTAAATACATTTCTGGTCACGATATGAAAATCGCCAATAAATTGGCTTACGTTATGGCTGGTGGAGATTTATCTGAACCAACACTGGTTACAGAACAGTATTTATTAGATTTAGAAAGAGAAGCGTTTTTATCACTTTGTACAGAAAGAAAAACGCTAGAAAGAATTCAAGCAATGTTAAAAACTGGTAAACCATTAAGAAATTAGATTATTAGAACGTTAGATTTCTCGATTGTTAGAAATCTAAATATCTGAAAATCGAATAATCTAAAAATCATAAAAAAAATGAAAACAGCATATATAGTAAAAGCATATAGAACTGCAGTTGCAAAAGCGCCAAAAGGGGTTTTTCGTTTTAAACGTGCAGATGAGTTGGGTGCAGAAACCATTCAACATATGATGAAAGAATTACCTAATTTAGATGTAAAACGTATAGATGATGTAATTGTAGGAAACGCAATGCCAGAAGGTTCTCAAGGATTAAACATGGCACGTTTTATTTCTTTAATAGGATTAAATTCTGTGGATGTTCCTGGAGTTACTGTAAACCGTTTTTGTTCTTCAGGATTGGAAACTATTGCAATGGCTGCTGCAAAAATTAGTGCAGGAATGGCAGATTGTATTATTGCAGGTGGTGCAGAAAGTATGAGTTCTGTTCCTATGACAGGTTTCAAACCAGAATTAAACTACGATACTATTAAAGATGGTCATGCAGATTATTATTGGGGAATGGGAAATACAGCAGAAGCAGTTGCTAATCAATTTAAAGTTTCTAGAGAAGACCAAGATGAGTTTGCTTTTAATTCTCATATGAAAGCCTTAAAAGCACAAGCTGAAAATCGTTTTCAAGACCAAATTGTTCCTATTGAAGTTGAAGAAACGTATTTAGATACAAATGGTAAAAAAGCGACTAGAAAATATATCGTAAACAAAGATGAGGGGCCAAGAGCAGGAACTTCAAAAGAAGTTTTAGGGAAACTTAGAGCAGTTTTTGCAGCTGGAGGAAGCGTTACTGCAGGAAATTCATCTCAAATGAGTGATGGTGCTGCTTTTGTAATGGTAATGAGTGAAGAAATGGTAAAAGAACTAAATGTTGAGCCAATTGCAAGAGTTGTAAATTATGCTGCAGCTGGTGTAGAACCAAGAATTATGGGAATTGGTCCTGTTGCTGCAATTCCGAAAGTTTTAAAACAAGCAGGTTTAAAACAGAATGACATCGATTTAATTGAATTGAATGAAGCTTTTGCTTCTCAATCTTTAGCTGTAATGCGTGAGTTGAATTTGAATCAAGAAATTGTAAACGTAAATGGTGGAGCAATTGCTTTAGGACATCCTTTAGGTTGTACAGGAGCAAAATTGTCAGTACAACTTTTTGATGAAATGCGTAAACGAACTATGAAAAATAAATACGGAATGGTAACAATGTGTGTAGGTACAGGGCAAGGTGCTGCAGGTGTGTTTGAGTTCTTAAGTTAATAACAAAATTAAAAAAAATAAAATGGCAGAATTATTAAGAGGTGGTCAATTCCTTGTAAAAGAAACAAATTGTGAAGACGTTTTTACTCCAGAAGATTTTACTGAAGAGCAACAAATGATGAAAGAAGCTGTAATGGAATTTAATGATCGTGAAATCATTCCTCATAAAAACAGATTCGAAGCAAAAGATTATGCACTTACAGAAGAAGTAATGCGTAAAGCTGGTGAATTAGGTTTCTTAGGTGTTGCAGTTCCTGAAGCGTATGGTGGATTAGGAATGGGTTTTGTTTCTACTCTTTTAACTTGCGATTATATTTCAAGTGGAACTGGTTCTTTTAGTACTGCTTTTGGTGCACATACAGGAATTGGAACAATGCCAATTACATTATATGGAACTGAAGAACAAAAACAAAAATATGTTCCTAAATTAGCTACTGGTGAGTGGTTTGGAGCTTATTGTTTAACAGAACCTGGAGCTGGATCTGATGCAAACTCAGGAAAAACAACAGCTGAACTTTCTGCTGATGGAAAATCATATAAAATTAATGGACAAAAAATGTGGATTTCTAACGCAGGTTTTTGTCGTTTAATGATTGTTTTTGCACGTATAGAAAATGATAAAAATATTACAGGTTTTATTGTTGAATATGATAAAGACAATGCAAATGGAATTACGTTAGGTGAAGAAGAACATAAATTAGGAATTAGAGCATCATCTACAAGACAGGTATTTTTTAACGATACTGTTGTACCTGCTGAAAATATGTTAGCTGGACGTGGAGAAGGCTTTAAAATTGCGATGAATGCTTTAAATGTTGGTCGAATTAAATTAGCAGGAGCTTGTTTAGATTCTCAAAGAAGAGTTATAACACACGCTGTTAAATATGCTACAGAACGTAGACAATTTAAAACTCCGATTGCAGATTTTGGAGCCATTAAAGTAAAATTAGCAGAAATGACTACAGATGCTTATGTTGGCGAATCTGCAACCTATAGAGCTGCAAAAGACATTGAAGACAGAATTGCATTAAGAGTTGCTGGTGGAAATACACACCAAGAAGCAGAATTAAAAGGTGTAGAAGAATATGCTATTGAATGTTCTATTTTAAAAGTGGCAGTTTCAGAAGATATTCAAAGTTGTGCAGATGAAGGAATTCAGATTTTTGGTGGAATGGGATTTTCTGAAGAAACTCCTATGGAATCTGCTTGGAGAGATGCTAGAATTGCAAGAATTTACGAAGGAACCAATGAAATTAACAGAATGCTTTCTGTAGGAATGTTAATTAAAAAAGCAATGAAAGGTCATGTAGATTTATTAGGCCCAGCAACTGAAGTTGCCAATAGCTTAATGGGTATTCCTTCTTTTGATACGCCAGATTATTCAGAATTATTTTCTGAAGAAAAAGAAATGATTGCCAAATTGAAGAAAACATTTTTAATGGTTGCTGGTGCAGCACTTCAAAAATATGGGCAAGAGATTGAATCTCACCAACAATTGTTAATTGCAGCTTCAGATATTTTAATCGAAATTTATATGGCAGAATCTGCTATTTTAAGAACAGAGAAAAATGTTAAGCGTACCAGCGAAAAAGAACAATCTGTACAAATTGCAATGTCTAAATTGTATTTATATCATGCAGTAGATATTATCGAAGAAAAAGGTAAAGAAAGTATTATTTCTTTTGCAGAGGGTGATGAACAACGTATGATGTTAATGGGCTTAAAGCGTTTTACAAAATACGCAAATTACCCAGATATTGTAGATTTACGTAACGAAATCGCAGAAAAAGTAAAAGCAGAAAACAAATATTGTTTTTAGTGAAAAATTAATTTGAAATATAAAGTTTCAAATTAAGTTAGTTGTTTGTTTAGAAAACCATCATTTTTATGATGGTTTTTTTATTGTTTACATTTTTCTAATCATCTTGTTTTATCGTAAATTAGTACTTTATTAAAACACTAATAATGAAACGAATGTTAAATATATATACACCAATTATTTGCAGTTTTTTATTCCTTTTTTGTACGAATACAGAAGTCAAAAAAGAAGAAAATTCATCGAAAAAATTAACAAAAACGATTGAAAAACATCCAAAGTTTAATGCCTATTGGTATGCAGGAAAAGCAGAAATTACTTCCTATAAATTATATCAAAATAGGTATGGAGAAATTCATGAAGGCACTGCTGTAAATATTTTTGTTACAGAAGATTTTTTGCCAGAAAAACAAGTAAAAGCAGATTACAGAAATGAAAAAAACATACCTATTTTAAAATTGAATAGTACAAAGAAATATGTAACAGGTATCTACCCATATTCTTTAATGACGAGTACCTTCTCTCCTATCAACACAAATGAAAAAGCAATTAAAATTTCTTTTTCTGCTCAAGAATGGTGTGGAAATACTTTTGTTCAATTGAATAATAGAAAACAATTTGAGATTGATTTTCATTCGTATTTTGAAAGTAATTCTGACAGACAACTATCAATTAAAAAAGATGTTTTAGAAAATGAACTTTGGAATCAATTAAGAATAAATCCATTAGAAATTAAAAAAGGTAGATATAAAGTAATTCCTTCTTTTGAGTTTTTAGCTTTAAATCATAAAAAAATAAAAGCCTATGATGCTGAAGTAAATTTGATAGAAAAAGGAAAATTTATGAGTTTTTCTATCTATTATCCAGAATTAAAAAGAAAATTAGTCCTAAATTTAACTAGAGAATTCCCTTATATAATAGAATCTTGGGAAGAAACTTTTACGCAAAGAGGAAAAACATTAACCACAAAAGCGACAAAAATTAAAACCATACAATCTGCTTATTGGAGTAAAAATGGAGTTGCTGATGTTAAAGAACGAAAAGAACTGGGCTTGTAGATTTGTGTATCTTCGTTAAAAATGAACAAACTATGAAAACCAAACTCTTATTATTTTCTCTATTTACTTTTGCAATTATTAGTTGCAATACAAACAAAACTGTTAGTATTGATACAAAAATGCTTTTAGAAAGTATAAAAATTCTTTCTCACGATTCTTTAGAAGGAAGAGGCTTTTCTAAACCAGGAAACTACAAAGCACAACAATTTATCGCAGGTAAATTCAAGAAAATTGGTTTAGAAACAGTTGAGGATAATCAGTTTATTCAAAAGTTTCCATATACATTTTCAGGTAAAAAAAGGCATAGAATGTTTCCTGTTGCAAATGCAAATGAAGATTTTTCTAATGTAAAAGATACCACAGTTATTGGAGGAAATGTAATTGGCAAAATAGTTGGAAAATCAAACAAAAAAATAGTGGTTAGTGGTCATTTAGATCATTTAGGAATTAAAGATGGTAAAATTTACAATGGTGCAGATGATGATGCCTCAGGAACAGCAGCTTTGTTTGCAATTGCTTCGTATTTTAAAAAACATCAACCAAAACATACACTAATTTTTGCAGCTGTAGATGCAGAAGAAATTGGTTCTTTAGGTGCAGATTATTGGCTAAAAAACTATCCTAATAAAAAAGATATCATCTTAAATATTAATATGGATATGATTGCACATAATGATAATAATGAATTATATGCTTCTGGTTTATACCATTATCCGCAGTTGAAAGAACCTTTAGAAAACATCAAATCGCCAATTACATTGCTATTTGGTCACGATAATCCTAATGATAAAAAATTAGATGATTGGACATTTTCTTCTGACCATAGAGTTTTTCACAAAGAGAAAATTCCTTTTATATATTTTGGTGTAGAAGACCATAAAGATTATCACAAACCAACTGATACTTTCGCCAATATTAATAAAGAGTTTTATGTAGAAGCTGTAAAATTAATAATTGAAATCATAGAAAATTATGACAACTCATTGTAACAACTTACCTTCTTTTAAGTCATTGAAATAAATTATAATTATGAAATTAAATCCCTCTAGAGAACATCATTTTATTGTTGCTTTATTATTAAGTATTTGGAGTTTCGTTTTCGGTTTTTTTGCAAGACCTTTTGAACATGGCAATATGGATTTAGGGGTTTGGATTCGTGTAAGTCTAGGTTTTTGTCTAGCTACATTTTTAGCTTATAGTTTAGTAACTATCTACCAAAAAATAGTTTATAGCAAACTATCTAAATGGAATATTTATTTAGAAATAAGCATCTATTTTGTTTTCTATTTTATTTATACCATAATTACATTTTTTGATTATAAGAGTTCTTTAGTGAGAGGTTTTTATAATTTTCCTCGGTTTTTTACAGAAATCATTCTAAACATAACTTTAATTTTAACTCCAATTATTTTCTTATTAAGAAAGTATGCTATTAAATTAATACCCAAAAAAGATGAGTTTATTACTATTAAAGGTGATAATAAATTGGACTTCTTAAAAATTAAAAAAGACGAATTGATTTGTATTTCCAACTCACAGAACTATGTCGAAATTTTCTTCCTAGAAAATAATCAATTAAAAACAAAATTGATTCGTAGTTCTATGAAGAAAATTCAATACGATTTTGACTTCTTAATTCAGGTTCATCGATCACATTTAATAAATCCTTCTCATTTTAAATCTTGGAAAGATTCTGCTACTATTTTACTTACGCAAGTAGAACTTCCTGTATCAAAAAATTATAAAAATAGACTTTTAGCACTGTAATTTTTGTACCTAAAAACGGCATTTTTGTACCACAACATTAAATTTTTACCTAAAAAAGCCATCTTTATACCTTCATCATTAGAATAGAGCTATAATTCTTTATTTGATTTTAAGTTTGGCTAATAAATTTTAAATTTTAATCAAATGAAAAAGCTTGCTTGGGTGATTTTTGTATGCTCTTGTATATTCTTTAGCTTAGAACCTGTAAAATATTATTTAGCTGATGAGCCTATAGGTTTATTAAAATCTAAACCATTAGATAGTTACATGTATCTAATCTCTTTTTATATCCATATAACACTTGGAGGAATTGCACTATTAGTAGGTTGGACACAATTTAGCAAGAGAATCAGAAAAAATTACTTAAATCTACATAAAATAATTGGTAAAATTTATGTGGCTTCTGTTCTAATAAGTGGCCCTTTTGCATTTTATTTAGGCTTTTTTGTGTATGGTGGTCTTCCCACACAAATAGGCTTTACTTTTGGCTCAATTATTTGGATTACAAGCACATATTTGGGGCTTTATTATATTAAGAAAGGTAATATCTCTAAACATAGAGAATTTATGATGTATAGTTATGCTGGTACTTGTGCTGCAATAGTTTTACGATTAATTTTATATCCTTTAATGGAGATAACAAGCTTTAAAATTGCATATGGAATTTCAGTATGGTTTAGTTGGGTTCCTAGTGTTTTAATTGTTTATCTTTATGTTCATAAAAAAGAAGTGATTTTAAGTTTTTATAAAAAATACAAAGTCCATTACATTTTAAAAGCTGCAATAGTATTTGCAATAGTGTTTACTATTCTTTCTTATACAAGTTTTCAAACTTGGTTTTATAAAAGTTCTTCTATTGATGGAATTGCTTTTCAGAAAAAAACGGTTGATAACAACTCGTACTTTACCAAGGAAAAATTTACTGAAATTTATACTTACTTAAAAGAAGAATCTCAAACTACAAGCATGTTAGTTTTAGAAAATGGAAAAATTGTTTATGAATATGGAGATGTATCAGAAATCAGTAATGTTAAAGACGTTAAAAATAGTATTTTAAGTATGTTGTTTGGTAAATATATAGAGAATGAAACCATCAACTTGCAAGAAACTATTGGAGACAATAACATTAATGATTATTTAGGTTTACTACCTATTGAAAAACAAGCAACTATAAACAATTTATTAACTTCTACTTCTGGAGTTTTCTATTCTGATAGTGATAGAAGAAAATACACTTTGTTTAAAAGAAAAGAAAGAGGAAGCGTACAACCTGGTGAATACTTTACCTACAATAATTGGGATTATAATGTGGCTAGTTATCTTTTGGAAAAAAAATCTGGCAATAATTTTCATACAGCAATAGAACAGCAATTGGCAATTCCTTTAGGTTTTCAGGATTGGAATATTAAAAATCAGTCTAAAAACTATACCAAAAACTCACAATTTGACACCTATCAAACACACCTTTCAACCAGAGATATGGCTAAAATTGGTCAACTAATGTTACAAGAAGGAAACTGGAATGGAAAACAACTTATTTCTAAAGATTGGATTAAAAAAACTACTTCATCAGTAATTCCTATTGATACAGTTAGAGTTAGAATTGGTGGCGATATTTCTAGTCCTTTACAAGAAACTTATGGTTATTTATGGTGGGGTTTTGATCGCTTTTACGATAATCCAGATTTTGATCGGGCTTATACAGCTTGGGGCAGTTCAGGTCAATTTATTACAGTAATTCCAAAACGAAATGTTGTTGTAGTTCATAAAACTAAATTAGATTATTTAACACACTTAAAACTTTCTGAACGAACAGAAACCCCTTCTTGGCGTTATTGGTGGATTCTGAGAAAACTAATGCTGAATAGAAAAATGATTGCAGAATTATCTCCAGAAAAATCTACAGATGAAATTATTGAGTTTATTAAAAATGAATATAATAAAGATTCTGAATACGCTATTTCAGAACGTTTAATTAATGAATATGGGCAATCTCTTGCTGAAGAAGAAAATTATATAGACGCTATAAAATTCTTCGAATTAAATCTCAGATTATATCCAAATCACGGCTATTACACACATAGAATATATGATTATTACGGAAATAGTTTGATAAAATTAAACAGAAAAACAGAAGCCTTGATAGCTTTTAAAAAATCCTTAGAGTTCAATTCTGATAATCCAACCACAAAAAAAATGATTTCAGAATTAAAACAAGAATAAACAAAATAACTTATCATAATTCATTTAATATCAATACTTTTGCACGCAATTTGAAAACACAGAAATGAAGCGTATAAAACAATACAAAAAACTTTTTAAAGTAGAA
>JBGCFX010000208.1:0-7078 GCA_045110395.1 Polaribacter sp. | reverse complement strand
CTTTTTAGGCGGAATGTGGGCAAATGAAAGTTGGGGACGTTATTGGGGTTGGGATCCAAAAGAAACTTGGGCACTAATTTCTATTATGGTCTATGCTTTTGTCTTGCATATGCGTTTAATTCCTGGTTTACGTGGTAGATTTACATTTAACTTATGGTCTATAATTGCTTATGGTTCTATTATGATGACTTATTTTGGCGTTAACTTTTATTTATCTGGTTTGCATTCTTATGCAAGTGGAGATAGAGTAATTACACCAAGTTCTGTTATTTACTCTATTGTATTTGTTACTATCCTAGGATCTTTGGCCTATTTTAAATATCAGAAATATTATAAGAAATAATTCTATTTTTCTTCCTGCAAGGTTTCTAAAACCTTGTAGGTATTTAACCAAAGAAAATGTATTTTTGCACCTCAATATAAAATAACCTCTCGACTGCGCTTGAGAAGACAAACAAAAAACAATGTTTCATAAAAATATAAAATTAGTTTTAGCTGCTTTAATTACGGGTTGGTCTGTATATCAATTTAGTCAAGGAAATATTATGAACGGAATTTCCATCTTACTTTTAGCTGGGATTTTCGTTTTATTATACTTTAAAAACGAATTTATTTTAATGGCTTTTTTACAGTTGCGTAAGCAAAATTTTGAAGGCACAAAAAAATGGTTAGGCTATATTAAAAACCCAGAAGCTGCTTTAATTGTAAAACAACAAGGATATTTTAACTATTTACATGGTATTATTTTAAGTCAAACCAACATAACTCAAGCTGAAAAATTTTTACGTAAAGCTGTAAAATTAGGTTTGGCTATGGATCATGATTTAGCAATGGCAAAACTACAATTAGCAGGAATTGCAATGACCAAAAGACGTAAACGTGAAGCAACTAATTTAATGGCAGAAGCTAAAAAATTAGACAAACATGGAATGCTAAAAGAGCAAATGACAATGATGAAACAACAGATGAAGAAAATTTAGTATTCAGTTTTCAGTTCTCACTACTACTTTGTTGAGAAATAAAAAAATCATTTAAACATACAAAATCCGCTAATTATAGCGGATTTTGTATGTTTAATAAAAAGGTAAAACTAGCTTACTTTAACCTAGTTAAGCTTAAATCTTTATTGTATTTTACAATAAATAAACCATTGTTTTCTGTAATTCCGAAAAGCTTGCTGTTATAATCGAACTTGCTTTCTACTCTAAAAGATGCTCCTTCTTTAAAAGTATCTTTTAAACTATTTCCAGAAGCTAATCTCATTAAAATATCATAGGTAATGTCAAAACCTTTGGTTGCATAAAAAGAAGGCAAAGAATTATTTTTATTGTAATATTGATCGTTAAAAACCTTGGTTGTATAAGATGCTTCATCAATATATTCATCACTTACATAAGTTAGATTTATTTTTGCAAGTTTTAGATTTGCAATTTTGTCAAAAGCTGCACCTTTATTAAAAGTAAGTACTCTTACATTTGTAGAATCTGGTAAGCTAATTAAACTATTAATTGCATCTGCAACTACAACATCATCATTAGAATTTAAAACCACCCAATTATTTTCATTAGGTTTTAAGACTTTTAAAAAACGCTCTTTGTCTATAAAATTATCTTTGGGTTTTAAAGTATGAACGACAGAAATCGAATCGTGAGATTCTAAAGATTGTTTCATCACATTTGTAGCAATATTAGAGGTAGATTTACCATCACCTACCAAAATCAAATTCCCTTTGGTAAAATTATCTTTAATATAATTAGTTAACTCTTCTCTAAAAACCTTTTTTTCTGGTGATGTTTTTATCAAATTAGAAGAAGAAAATTTTGATTGATTTTTAGAATACACAGGAAAAACAACTGGTACTTTTACTTTTTTAGCAACAATTTCTGCTTCTTCAAAATATAATGGACCAATAATAACATCGTTATCATTCAAATCATTTTCTTCTAAAATATTATTAATCTTAGTGCTATTTCTTTCAGTATCTAAAACATTCAATTCTATGGTTACACCTTGTTTCCTTAAAGAATCTATGGCGATTTCTGCACCTAAATAAAAGTCTGTAACAATATTTGCTAATCTACTTTTAATAAATAAATCTTTAGATGCAATCGTGTCGTTTTCGTTTGTTTTAAATGGTAATAGTAAAGCAACTTTTAAAGAAATATCTTCTTCAATAAAATCTTCATAAATAGTGTTTAAAGATTCTTCTCCTTCTTTAATAGGTTTTATTTTAATGATTTGCCCTGTTTTTAATCCTTCTGACAAAAGTGGATTCAGTGAAATCAAATCTTCTTGAGAAACGTTATAAAAACGGGTTAAACTATAAAAAGTATCACCTTTTTTAACTTCATAAATGACAAAATCTTTTTTAAGTTCTTTTAAAATATCTTCTTTTGTTTCTTTAATTTCTTCTTTTTTAGGAGTGTCTTTTTTTACTTCATCTAAAATAACATCCTTTTTAGAATCTACTACAACATTAAACTTTTTATTAGGAATTACAATGGTTGTATTTGCATCTGGCCTTCTACCAACATCAGGATTTAGGCGCAGTAAATCTTTGGTTTTCATATCTAATCTCTTAGCTATGGTTCTTATGGTTTCTCCTTCTTTTACTTTATATTGAATGTATTTTTTTTGTTGACCACAAGAAATGGTAACCATTAAAATACACAGAATAATAAAAAATTTTACGTGTTTCATATATTTTATTCCCATTCTATAGTTGCAGGTGGCTTAGAACTGATGTCATACACAACTCTATTTACACCTTTTACATTGTTTATTATTTTATTAGATGTTTTTTGCAAAAATTCATAGGGTAAATTTACCCAATCTGCAGTCATTCCATCAGTACTTTCTACAGCTCTTAGAGCAACCACTTTTTCATAAGTTCTTTCATCACCCATAACACCTACAGAGTTTACAGGAAGTAACATTGCTCCTGCTTGCCATACTTTATTGTACAGACCATCTTCTTTTAAGCCGTTTATAAAAATAGCATCTACTTCTTGTAAAATACGTACTTTTTCAGCTGTAATATCTCCTAAGATACGAATTCCTAAACCAGGTCCAGGAAAAGGATGACGTCCTAATAATTCTGGATCTATTCCCATAGAAGCTCCTACTCTTCTTACTTCGTCTTTAAAAATCATTTTTAAAGGCTCTACGATTTTTAATTTCATAAAATCTGGTAAACCTCCAACATTATGATGACTTTTAATAGTTGCAGATGGCCCACCATTTACAGAAACTGACTCAATTACATCAGGATAAATTGTGCCTTGAGCCAACCAAGTTACATCTGTAATTTTATGTGCTTCATCATCAAAAACCTCTATAAAAGCTTTACCAATTGCTTTTCTTTTTTTCTCTGGATCTGTAATATCTTTTAATGCTGATAAAAAACGCTCAGAAGCATCTACACCTTTAACGTTTAAACCCATGCCTTCGTATTGAGTTAACACACTTTCGAACTCATTTTTTCTTAAAAGTCCGTTGTTTACAAAAATACAATATAGATTTTTACCTATTGCTTTGTTTAATAAAACTGCAGCAACTGTAGAGTCTACTCCTCCTGAAAGCCCTAAAACTACTTTGTCATTCCCAACTTTTTCTTGTATTGCTGCTACTGTACTTTCTACAAAAGAATCTGGAGTCCAAGTTTGTGCTACTTTAGCAATTTTCACTAAAAAGTTTTCTAAAACTTGTTTTCCGTCTTTAGAATGATATACTTCTGGATGAAATTGAATTGCAAAAGTATCTTCTCCTTCAATTTTATAAGCAGCATTTTCTACATCTTTTGTACTTGCTAAAAGTGTGCCATTTGTTGGTAATTCTTTAATCGTATCTGAATGACTCATCCAAACTTGGCTTCCTTCAGAAATATTTTCGAAGAAAGTTTCATTACTTTTTATGTATGATAAATTGGCTCTACCATATTCTCTTGTGTTTGATTCTGCTACTTTTCCGCCAGAAAAATGAGCAAGATATTGTGCTCCATAACAAACTGCCAAAACTGGTTTTTTAGTTCTAATTTCAGATAAATCTGGATGTAATACATTTTCTCCTCTAACAGAATTTGGGCTTCCTGATAGGATTACTGCTTTAAATTCTGATTGATTTTTTGGTGGATGATTATAAGGATGAATTTCACAATAAATGTTTAACTCTCTAACTCTTCTTGCAATTAATTGTGTGTATTGCGAACCGAAATCTAAAATAAGTACCTTGTCTTGTTGCATGCGCAAAAATAATATTTTGATATTAGATTTACGATATTAACCATTAGATTTTTTAAGTTAATTAGTAACCGTTTAAAAATGTAAGGAATTCGTGAAAAATTTAATATTTATAAACGATTGCATTAATATTCATTCCTGCTCCTACAGAAGCTAAAATAATAACATCTCCTTTATTTACTTGTTGATTTTCTATTTTACCTTTTAATACCAAGTCTAATAAAGTTGGCACAGTTGCAACAGAACTATTGCCTAATTTATGAATACTCATAGGCATAATTTCTTTAGGAACTGGTTTTTTATACAATCTATAAAAGCGTTTAATAATGGCTTCATCCATTTTTTCATTGGCTTGGTGTATAAAGATCTTCTTTACATCATCTATTGTAACACCACTTTTGTCTAAAGCCATTTTCATAGCTGAAGGCACATTTGTAATGGCAAATTCATAAATTTTACGTCCATACATTTTTATGTAACGTGTATTGTTATCATCATTCTTATTAAAAGAACTTCCAAAATGCAAAAAATAGGCTTCATCTTTTGCCCAAGTTTGTGATGCATGACTTAAAATTCCTGAATCTTGACCATCTGTTTTTTCTACAATACAAGCCCCAGCACCATAACTATAAATCATAGAATCTCTATCGTGTTTGTCTACAACTCTAGACAGAGTTTCTGCACCAATTACTAAACATTTTTCTGCAATACCTGCTTTTATAAATGCTTGTGCTTGAATTACGCCTTCAATCCAACCAGGACAACCGAATAAAATATCGTAAGCAACGCAATTTGGGTTTTCAATACCTAATTTTTGCTTTACTCTTGTTGCTAAACTTGGTAGCATATCACTTTGAATACTGTCTTTTTTTATATCTCCAAAATTATGGGCTACAATTAAATAGTTGAGTTCTTCTATGTTTAAATTTGCATCGTCTATTGCTTTTTGGGCAGCAAAAAAGGCCAAATCTGAAGTATTATATTCTAGTTTTGCATAACGTCTTTCTACAATACCTGTAATTGCTTTAAATTTTTCTATAATAATATTATTTTCTGATGAAAAAGCAGAACCATCTTCATTTAGGAATTCTTCCTCAGAAAAGTCGCTATTTTCTTTTCTTATGGAAGGTATAAAAGTACCTGTTCCTGTTATTTTTGATGATATCATATAATTACACATTTACATCACAAATTTAATTAAAGTAGCTGAATTACATTTACTATGCATGCATAGTAATGGAGAAGTCAAGAGGGTAAAAAAAGTGAGTTTTAAAAGAAAAAATAAAAGTTATTTTTCATAAACATTCATCTTAAGCTGCATTACTGTTGCTATTGAGGTGGCTCTATTTTTCATATTATTAGCAATTTGCCCTTCAAAATTAGAATCAATGGTTAAGAATAAATACGATACCCAAATGGTAAAATGTTCTTTTTTAAAGGTTACAAAAGCGTTTTTATCTAGATGTTTTTGCATAACATTGTTAGCATAAGAATTTGTATCAAATAAAATATCATTCCAAAAGTCAGAAATAATTTCAAGATGATGTTCTAACTGATTTTGCTGAACAATCTCTTCAAAGAAAGGAATCATTTTTTTATCTAGTAATAGTTTATCATAAAATTTAGTAATAATAAACTTAATGTCTTGACGTGAAGAAATATCTTGTTTCATCTATAAATATGAGCTATCAAAAGAAAAAGGCAAAAGAGAAAGTAAAGATTCTGTTTTTACAACTTCGCCAATTTCTCCCATAAAAATAACTGGAAAAGGTTCTTTCTGGTTGATTTCGAATTCTGATAATGTTTGTCTACAAGCTCCACAAGGCCCAACAGGTTTATCTACTTTTGTAATTGTAGAGCTTGCTGTAATGGCTAACTTTTTAATTTTTACTCCTGGAAAAGAAGAACCGGCTTTCCAAATGGCAACTCTTTCTGCACACATTCCTGAAGGGTATGCTGCATTTTCTTGGTTATTACCAAGAACAATTTCATCATTTTCTAACAATAAAGCAGCACCAACATTAAATTTTGAATAAGGTGCATAAGCTTTCTTTCTTGCTTCTATTGCTTTATCCATCAATATTTTATCTTCAGTAGAAAGTTCTAAAATAGTATTATAAACAATTGCAGAAGCAGAGATTTCGATTTTTTTCATAAACAATTTGTTCGTCAAAAAAAGCAGCCTTAATTGACTGCTTTTAATATCATGTTATAAACTTACTAAAAATTTATGACTTTTTTAAAAATCTTCGAAAACTTCACCTAAATCAAAAGATAAAGAAAATCGTAAAGAGTTTTCTAAAGGATTGTTTACGTCTGAAGAATTAATTAAATACGATAAATCTATATTTAATGCGTTGGTTTTAAAACCACCTCCTAAGGTAAAGTATTGTCTGTTTCCTTTGTCTACACTTTCGTGAAAATAACCTCCCCTTAAAGCAAAAGCATTATTGTATAAATATTCGCCACCTAAAGCATAGGTAAATTCTTTTAATTCTTCACTAAAACCACCTGGTGCATCTCCAAATGAACTGAAAGCACCTTCAATCCAACCTTTATCTTGGTCTGAACCATCTGGTTGTGGAGTTGGTACTAATAGTTTTGTGAATTCTACTGTTGCAGAAAGGGTGTTATAATCATCTAAAATAAAATCGAAACCACCACCCAATTTTAAGTTGGTTGGAATAAAATCTTCTTCTCCAGGTGTGTAAGAAACTTTAGGCCCAATATTAGCAATATTAAAACCTATTCTATAACGTCCATTAAAATTACCATAGTTTTCTTCATAAGATTGGTAATAACCAGACACATCTACAGCAAAAGAATTAATAGGTTGCAAG
>JBGCFX010000207.1:0-14357 GCA_045110395.1 Polaribacter sp. | reverse complement strand
AAAACGAATCCTCATGATGAAGTAAAATTCGATGTAAATGGAGATGGAACCATCACAGGAAATAATGTAATTGGTTTTTTAGACAACAAAGCAGAAAACACCATTATTATTGGTGCACATTATGATCATTTAGGATTTGGTGGTGAAGGTTCTTTATACAGAGATTCTATAAAAGCAATTCATAATGGTGCAGATGATAATGCTTCTGGTGTTGCAATTATGCTGAATCTTGCTGCAAAATTAAGAAAGAAAAATACTAGAAATAATTATCTTTTTATGGCTTTTTCTGGTGAAGAAATGGGGCTTTTGGGTTCTAATTATTTTGTAAAAAACCCAACATTAGACACCAAAAAAATATCTTATATGATAAATATGGATATGGTTGGCAGATTAAAAAAAGATACAGCTTTAGCAGTTTATGGCACAGGAACTTCGCCAATTTTTAAACAAACTTTAAAATCTCATAACAATAATTTTAAATTAATTCAACAAGAATCTGGAGTTGGTCCAAGTGATCATACAAGTTTTTATTTGGCAGACATTCCTGTTTTGCACTTTTTTACAGGTCAACATGAAGACTATCACAAACCAGGTGATGATTCAGAAAAATTGAATTATCCAGGTATGGAAACCATCAGTAAATATATTTTTAATATTATTTCTGATTTAGATGATAATGGAAAACTTGCGTTTAGAAAAACAAAAAACGAAAGCGAAGAAACACCACGTTTTAAAGTTGGTTTAGGTGTAATTCCTGATTATCTTTTTGATGGAAAAGGAATGCGAATTGATGGAATATCAGAAGACAAACCTGCACAAAAAGCGGGTTTACAAAAAGGAGATATTGTTGTAAAATTGGGTGATAGTTTGGTAACCAATATGATGAGTTATATGCGTGCTTTATCTACTTATAAAAAAGGAGATAAAACAAAAGTTATTGTAAAAAGAAATGAAAAAGAAGTTGAGAAAGAAATCAACTTTTAATCAATTTATTTTATATATTTGAGAATCAAATAATTATATCAATGAAAAAATTTATTTACAAATCTATATTTATCTCTGTCATTTCATTTGGGTTTTACAACTGTTCTACAACAGTAATTCCTTTAGAAGAAGAACCTGCACCAGTTTTAGAAATGGTGAAATACAACAATAATGTAAAATCTATTATTGATGCAAATTGTATTAGTTGTCATGCTAGTGGTGGGCAAGCAAGTTTTTTACCATTAATTAATTATTCTCAAGTTAAAAATGCTGCTGAATCTGGAAATTTAATCAGTAGAATGAACAACATCACAAACCCAATGCCACAAAGTGGTTTACTTCCTGCTCAAACAAGAGCTATAATTGATAAATGGAAAACTGATGGGTTTTTAGAAAACTAAATCTAAAATTATGAAAAAACATCTTTTTTTTATTGTCTTTTTTTGCAGTGTTTCTCTTTTTTCACAAAAATATTTTACACGTTCAGGAAACACTAATTTTAAAGCATCTGTAGAAGCTTTTGAACCTGTAGAGGCTACAAATAGTAGTACAACTGTTATTTTAAAAACAGATACAGGAGATATTGCTGCGCAACTTTTTATTAATGCGTTTCAATTTAAAGTGGCTTTAATGCAAGAACATTTTAATGAAAATTATATGGATTCTAACAAGTTTCCGAAAGCTATTTTTAGAGGAAAATTAAATGATTTTGATTTTAAAAATAGCAACAGTAAAAAAGAATATAAGCTTACAGGAACTTTAACTGTAAGAGGCATAAAAAAAGAAATTAATACAACTGCTAACGTTAGTTTTGCTGATGGTAAATTAAGTATAAAGGCTACTTTTGTAGTTGCACCTCAAGATTTTAAGATTGATATTCCTGTAATTGTTCGTAAAAAAATTGCTGATAAAATAAACGTAACTTTAAATTATGAGCTTGTCGAAAAAAAATAAAATAATACTCTTTGTTATTATTACTGGATTTATTGTTGGTTTTTTTGTTTACAACTACGCAATGAAAGCTCCTGCAAAAATTGAAACAAAAGAGGTTGTTTTTGATGGTTTAGCTTCTGATTTCCTTACAAAGGTTCAAGATGATGCTGCAGTTTGGCAAGACAAAGTTGTAAATCTTAAAGGGAAAATTACTGCAATAGATAGCAAAGGAATTACTTTAGAAAATCAAATCTATTGTCAGTTTAGAGAAGATGTCAATTTTTCATCACTCAAAATAAATACACAAATAACTCTAAAAGGTCGTGTAATTGGTTATGACGATTTATTAGAAGAAATAAAACTAGATCAATGTATTATAGCACCATAAAAATTATGAAAAAAAATCTATTTATTTTTACTGTTATTTTTTTAAGTTCACTTTCTAATTTTGCTCAAGATGATTTATTAGATGAGTTAAATGAAGAAACTAAAAATGAAACTTCTTTTGAATTACCTGCATTTAAAGCAATGAAAATCGGGAATTTACAATCTACCAAAGTTGGTGCAAAAGGAGATTTATATTTGTATGTTTCTCACAGATTTGGTGCTTTAAAAGATGGTTTTGACACTTTTTTCGGTTTAGATAATGCCAATACTAAAATTCAATTAGCCTATAGTTTTTGGGAGGGAGTTCAATTAAGTATTAGTAGAGAATCTTATAACAAAGCAGTTGCAAGTTCTGTAAAGTATAGATTAGCAAAACAATCCTCTAAATTTCCTGTAAACCTTACAGGTTATGGAACTGTTAATATAAATACGCAATTAGAAAAAACTAATTTCCCGAATTTAAAATCTTCTGATAGGTACAGTTATGCTGCACAGTTGTTAGTTTCTAGACGTTTTTCTGATAACTTTTCATTTGAACTTGCACCAAGTTATGTAAGACAAAATTTTCAAAACTTAAATGTTGTACAAGAAGCAAAACACAACCAGTTTGCAATGGGTTTTGGTGGAAGATTAAAAATGAGCAAACGTGTAAGTTTAAATGCAGAATACATTTACAATATGAGCAGACCTAAAAATTCACCTTTTAGTGATGCGTATGCTTTTGGAGTTGATATAGAAACTGGTGGGCATATTTTTCAGTTATTATTTACAAATGCACAATCTACAAATGAGCCTGCTTTTATTAGTGCTGCTGAAGGCGATTTGTTTTTCGGGTTTAATATTGTGAGAGTTTTTTAAGTTTTCCCAATTATACAGATTTCTATACAGCTCACACATTTACGCTCATCAACATACATATTTTTTAATAAATTTGTTGAATAGAAATTAGAACTGTGAAAAAACTTAGCATACTTCTTTTATTACTGTTTGCAACTTCTATATATGCTCAAAAAAATAAATTCGATTCTATAGCAACTTATTATAGCAACAAAGCTTGGGATTTATATGAAACTCAAAATGACAGTACAATTTATTATGCAAATAAAGGAATTGCTTACTCAAAATCTAATGGTTCTACAATTGGAGAAATACTAAACTTAGAAATTAAAGGTATTTATTTTGAGGAAGTAAAAAATGATTATGATAAGGCTTCAGAACTCTATTTTAAGGCCATAGAAATCGCTGAAAAAAACCATAAAAAATATGTTTCTTCATTATACAACAACTTATGTATAATGTATATTACCAAAAAAGATTATTCAAAAGCGGCACTTTATGGCAAAAAAGCAGTAGAGACAAGTTCTTATATTAAAGGCACAAGAAGTGAAGCAAAAGCCTATGTAAATTTAGGAATAGCCCAAAGTTTATTGGGTAAATTTGAAGAAGCAAACCACACTCTCAACTTCTTTTTAAAACTAAAAGTTCTTAGTCTTTTTGAACAAAATATTGCTAATTTAAGAATTGCCAAAAATTACAGGTTACAAAAAAAGTATTTAAAAGCCCAACCATTACTTTTAAAAGTTATTAAATATGATTCTCTAAAAGGACAAAGAAAATACAATTTAGATTATGCAGAATTAGTGCAGAACTTAATAGATCTTAAAGACAAAAAAAACATCAATAAATATCTACATATCTTGAAAAATAGTTTTAAGGAAGAGAAAAATCTTGATGCAAAAACAGCTTTTTATGAGACAATGTCTAAAGCATCTATTTTTTTAAATGAACCTAATAAAGCTATTAAATACCAAACTGATTTATTAGCAATTAAAGATTCTTTAAATAATAGATTGAATAAAAAACAAATATTAGAATTAGAGACTAAATATCAGACTAAAAAAAAAGAAGAACAAATTATTGATGAAAAAAGTAAACGTCAGTTTTGGTTAGGAATTTCTATAATTGCGTTTGTTATTTTAATTTTGGTAATTGTCTTATTATCTAAAAACAGTAAAAAAAGAAAATTATTAAAGCAGAATAAAATTGAGTTAGAAAAACTATTAAACCAAAGAAATATGCTGTTAAAAGAAACACATCATCGTGTAAAAAATAGTTTTCAAATGGTAAGTAGTTTGCTACAATTACAAGCACAAGGTAGTAAAGCAGAAAGTGCTGTAAAAGCTTTAGATAATGCTGTGCAAAGAGTAAACTCTATGATTGTTTTGCATCAGCAATTGTATGCAAAAGATGATCTTTTAGGTGTAGATTTAAAAGTTTATATAAACGATTTAATCAATGAAATTTTAAGTTCATATTCTTCTAAAAACATCAACATAAAATCGAATATAGTTTCTACAATTTTAGATATAGATTCTGCAACTTCAATTGGTTTGTTAATTAATGAATTGGCAACAAATTCTATTAAATATGCTTGGGATAAAAACACATCCGAAAAAATGATCACTCTACATATTGATGTAAAAGATGATGAATTTCGATTTAAAATGTTTGACAATGGCACATCAATAAGAACAAAAAATACTCAGCAAAATTATGGTTCTGAATTAATTGAAATTCTAATTGAACGTTTAGATGCTGAAAAATTAGAATCATCAGAAAATGATTTTGGTGTACACTTAAAATTCAAAAAATAAAATGACAAAACATCGTTTTTTAATTATTGAAGATGATCCTTTTATTTCGAGGACAATTAAAAACACATTAGAAAAAAATGATGTTGAAGTTGTTGGAATTGCAAAAAATTTAGAAATAGCTATTGAATTATTAAACTCAAAAAAACCAGATGTATGTTTGGTAGATATACAATTAAAAGGTGCTTTTGATGGTGTAGTTTTTGCCAAAGAATTAGACAAAATTCAGTTGCCATATTTTTATTTAACAGCACAAACAGATCCATTAACATTGTCTGAAGTTAACAATACCAAACCTTTAGGTTATTTAGTAAAACCTTTTACAGCTTCTGGTTTGTGGAGTAGTATTTCTGTAGTTTGGAATAAATACTTATCTGAAAAAGAAAGTATTTTATCAGTTAAATCTGATGGTTATGTATATAGAATTCCAGAAAAAGACATTCTATTTTTAGAGGCTTTTGATAACTATTGTTACATACATATAGAGCCAAAAAAAATATTAGTGCCTCATACTTTAAAAAAAATTAGAGAACAATTAAAAGGAAATCATTTTTTTGTACCTCACAGATCTTATTGTGTAAATACCGATAAAATTACGGATGTTGGTAAAAAAACGATTCACTTAAACTCTGTAGAAATTACTTTGAGTGAAGCAAGAAGATCAGATTTATTAAAGGTTATTAAAAATATAGATTAACATAAAATTTCTCAACTAAATTATCCATTTTTTCTAAAGTCTTTTGAAATTAATATTTCAAGAAGCTTTTTATTTTAAAAAACATAAAATTCTGATTATAAGGTTTTTGAATTAAATTACAACTTCCTATTTCACTAAAAAAACACCCTGTTTCACTAAACAAATTCTGTTAAATAACTACTTCATAATACTTTTGATAGACACTAAAATAAAAAGTCTAATTAAAATATATAATTATGAAAACTAAATTTTACTCACTTTTACTACTTTTAATCACATTAAATTTAGCAGCACAAGAAGTATCTTTAATTAAAGATATAAACCCTTCAACTACGCATTCAATTCCAGATTACTTAACAGTTTTAAACGATCATTTAATTTTTTCTGCTGATGATGGAACTCATGGAAAAGAACTTTGGCTTTCTGATGGAACAACTTCAGGAACAATACTTTTAAAAGACATAAGAGTTGCTCAATCAGAATTTGAAGATTCTAATTCTAATCCAGAATATTTAACTGTTTTAAATGACAAGATTTACTTTTTTGCCAATGATGGTAATGGAGAGGCTTTATGGGAAACAAATGGAACTATTGAAGGAACTAATGTCGCAGTAAAACTTGATGAAAATGGAGAAACAATTTCATCTTTTAGATACATGGTTGCTTTTAATAACAAACTTTATTTTCAAGCATCTACTAATTCTGGAATTGAACTTTTTTTAAGTGATGGAACAGAAAATGGTACAAAAATGCTTAAAGACATTAATACTAATCCTTTTGAAAGTTCACAACCAAAAGAATTTAAGGAGTATGATGGTAAATTATATTTTACAGCTTTTGACCCAACAAATGGTGAAGAACTTTGGGTTACTGATGGTACAGAAAATGGAACTCAAATTGTAAAAGACTTAGCACCTGGTTTTAATGGTTCTAGTCCAAAATATTTAACAGTTTACAACAATAAATTATATTTTAAGGCAGGTATTGGAAACGCAATTTCATCTAACAGTAAACTTTGGGAAAGTAATGGTACAGCAGAAGGTACAAAAGTTGTAGAAAATATTGTTAGTGATAATCATTACAACCCAAATTATATTACTGTTTATAAAGATAATCTTTATTTTATTGCAAGTATAGGAGCAAATAACACCAGACAATTATGGAAAACAGATGCTTCTGTTCAAGGAACATCTATGATAACTGAGATTAATTCATCTGTTACTTTATCTGATTTGAATTTTAGAAATTTTACCATTTATAACGATAAAATGTATTTTATGAATGGAGGTAATAATACCGGATTTGAATTATTTGAAAGTGATGGAACTGCAGAAGGAACAAAAATAGCTATTGATATAAATCCAGAAGAAAATGCAAATCATACAAACAGTAATTCATACCCAGAAAGATTAACAGTTTTTAAAGACAAACTATTTTTTTCTGCAAATAATGGGTATTCAGGCATAGAACTTTTTGCTTTTTCAGATACAGAAAGTAATGGTAATTCAGATAAAACTTTTGTACCAGATGATAATTTTGAAAGAGAACTGATTACGTTAGGTTTAGATACTATTTTAGATGATTATGTGTTAACTAGCAATATTCAAAATGTTACAAACTTATTTATTAAAAATAAAGAAATAGAAAGCTTAGAAGGTATTGAAGATTTTACATCTTTACAACACTTAAATTGTTCAGAAAATTCAATTACAACTTTAAACTTACAGACAATTCAAAACCTAATTACTCTTGATGTAAGAAACAATAATCTATCATCTTTACTATTAAATGTTAGTAACATTCAAGGATTTCACACTTTGAATAACGCAAATTTAACTTGTATTCAGGTTAATGATTTGAATGCTGTAAACAATTTTGCATTTACAGATAATCCTGATTATAGTAAAGATAGTCATTCTGCATTCTCTTTAAATTGTAATGAATTTAAAACCTATGTTCCTGATGATAATTTTGAACAAAAACTTATAACTTTAGGATTGGATGATATTTTAGATGATTATGTTACCACATCAAATATAAATGTACTAACAGAATTAAATATAGCTGGTTTAAATATTGATGATTTAACAGGAATAGAAGATTTTGATGAACTAATTACCTTAAATGTTTCAAGTAATAACTTAACAACTTTAAATACAAGTGGAAACAGAAAATTAGTTGAGTTAATTGCAGGACACAATCAACTAACAACAATAACAACTTCTAATAATTTACAACTAAAAAAAGTAGATATTCAATCTAATCAATTGGAATCAATAAGCTTTACTAGTAGTGGGCTTTTAGAAGTATTAAACTGTAAAGGCAATAGTAATTTATCAGAAATAACGCTTACAAACAATACTTTTCTTAAAGAATTAGACGTTAGTTATTGTGGTTTCACAAACTTAAGCATTGGCAATCAAAGAATAGAAAAACTAAATATTAGCTACAATAATATTGTTTCTTTTGATGCAAGAAATTTAAGACAATTAGAAACTTTTACTTGTAAAAATAATGAAATGGTAACATTGCAGCTATTAAGCAATGTTGGTTTAAAATCATTAATTGTAAGAAACAACAATCTTATTTCTATAGATTTAAGTGATGCAGAAAATTTAGAAGAACTTTGGATAAATGACAATAACCTTACTAACGTAAACTTAAAAAATGGAGTAGGAAATCTATCTAAACTAACAGTGTTTACAGCTATTAATAACGAAAGCTTAAACTGTATAGAAGTTGAAGATATTACTTACGCTAATGAAAATTTAACAAATATAGATGCACAGACTAGTTTTACTTTCAATTGCGATTTTGTAGGGCAAGTTTATATTCCTGATAATAAATTTGAAAAAATTCTTATTGAATTAAACCTAGATACAGAAGAAGATAATTACGTTTTAAGAGGTAATATCAAAAATATTAAAGAGTTAAATCTTAGTGGTAATAATAGTGATCCAGAAAAAATAATGGATTTAACAGGAATTGAAGCGTTTGTAAATTTACAAAAGTTAAACATTAGTTTTAATAATTTAAACACGGTAGATCTATCTAAAAATATTCAATTAGAAGAATTAAGAGCACAATTTAGTAGCATTTATCTATTAAAATTACCAAATTCTCAAACTTTAAAAGTTTTAGATATTCATACAAATAACATCTCAGATTTAGATGTATCAAATTATGTGAATTTAATAGAATTTCAAGGTAATGATAACTTTTTTAGTGCATTCAATTTTTCAACAAATACAAATTTAGAAATTTTAAGAGTTGGTGGAAATTCAATTATAGACAATTCTTTACATATAAAAGATAATATTAATCTTAAAGAATTAGATGTTTCTTTTACAGGTTTAACTGGTATAAATTTAGAAAATAATACGAATTTAGAAACTTTAAAAGTAGATAGAAATAATTTACAATCGCTAAATGTTAGTAAATTAAGACAATTGACTAATTTAGATTGCACAGCAAATAACTTAACAGTTTTAGAACTTACAAATAATATTAGACTTACAGGTTTACAAGCAAAAAAAAACAATTTAACTTGTATTAAAGTTTGGGATATAGATTTTGCAAACAAAAATTGGTCTGCTAATATTGATGATACTGCTAGTTTTGGTACAGATTGTTACACAGCAATTCCTGATACAAATTTTGAACAGGCTTTAATAGATTTAGGTTACGATACTATTTTAGATGGTTATGTGTTAACAAGCAAAGTAGAAACTATTAAAAATTTAAATCTTTTAAGTAAAAATATTTCAGATTTAACAGGTATAGAAGCATTTACAGCAATAGAATCTTTAACAATTAAAGGAAATAATTTAACAACAATAAACATTAGTAATAATACAAACCTTAAAACGCTTTATTGTAATGAAAATAAATTGACAAGGTTAGATATTTCTAACAATATAAATCTCGAAATTTTTGATGCCATCAACAATAATTTAACGTGTATAAAAGTAGCAGATGTAAGTGAAGCTAATAGAAAATGGGCTAATGATATAGATGCTAGTGTAACTTTTAGTACAGATTGTGACGAAGTTTGGACAGTAGAAGTAGATGAAAAATTAAAAGGTTTAATAAGAATTGTTAATGGAATAGATGTAAATAACGATGGAGAAATTACATTAAAAGAAGCTAAAGAATTTACTGGAGATTTAGATTTAAGTGATAAAAATATTGAAGATGTTAAGGGTTTACAAGCATTTACAAATATCAAGAGCCTAAATTTATCTGGCAATAACTTAAAAGATTTAAGTGCTTTAACTGGTAAAAAAATTACTTTAATTAGCAAAACTACAGGTAAAAAGAGAGAAATTTCAGCAAAAGTTTCAGGTTTAGAAACCTTAATTATTAGCAACAATAATTTTGAAACGCTAAATCTTGAAGAATTAAAAAACTTAAAAGTAATCGACATTAGTAACAACCCAAATATTGCAACCATCAGTATTAAAAACGGAAATAATGCAAACATTACATCTTTTGATGCCACAAATACTCCAAACTTAACCTGTATTCTTGTTGATGATAAAAAGGCAAATTACCTTTCTAATTGGGCAAAAGATTCTAATAGTAATTTTGTTTCTAGTAATGCAGATTGTAGAGCAACTGTTCTTTCTATTGCTGATGAATTTTCACAAAAAGATGTAAAGGTATTTCCAAACCCTGTAAGCAATTTCTTAACTATAGAAATCACTAAAGAATTTGATTTTATAGAAGTTTATAATTCAATAGGAAAAAGAGTTTTAAAAACCAAAGAACGTAAAATCGATTTTTCTAGTTATACTTCTGGTATTTATTTCTTAAAAATAATTGCAGATCATAAGTTATTGACTAAAAAAATTATGAAAAACTAAAATTCCCCAACCAAACTTAGTTAAAGCCTCTTTTCAAAGGGGCTTTTTCTTTATCTTTATTTTTTCTTTCAAATTGATTTATTAAGATTTTACTATGAGTAAATTAAAACAGCAAATTATTACCAAAATTCACTTGATAATTTCTGTATTAATAGTTGTTCCTACCTCATTTTTCTATGGATTTGATCCAAGTTCACAATTCGATATTCAATTACAAACCATAGATGAACACAATTTTTTTAAAGCCATTATGGGTTTATATATTGGTTTTTCTATACTTTGGATTTTAGGAATTTTTAAACATCAATATTTAAAAACAGCAATTATAACCAATATCATTTTTATGTTAGGCTTAGGTTTGGGTAGAGTTTTAAGCTATTTCTTAGATGGCACACCAACTTTTGGCTATCAATTTGGCACTATTGCAGAATTATTTTTAGGTTTTTATGGATGTTGGGTTTTAACTAATAAAAACACTAATTTTGCAGAAAAATAATCAGTTTTGGTAAAAATAGGCAATATAGAACTTCCAGATTTCCCACTTTTATTAGCACCAATGGAAGATGTTTCTGACCCTCCTTTTAGAGCTTTATGCAAAGAAAATGGTGCTGATGTTGTGTATACAGAATTTATTTCTTCTGAAGGATTGATAAGAGATGCTGCAAAAAGTGTTATCAAGCTAGATATTTACGAAAAAGAAAGACCTGTAGGAATTCAGATTTTTGGCGCGAATTTAGATTCGATGTTAAAAACTATTGAAATTGTAGAAAAATCTAATCCAGATATTATTGACATTAATTTTGGTTGTCCTGTAAAAAAAGTAGTTTCTAAAGGTGCAGGAGCTGGTATTCTAAAAGATATAGATTTAATGGTTTCACTTACAGAAGCGATGGTAAAACACACAAACTTACCAATTACTGTAAAAACTCGTTTAGGTTGGGATCACGATTCTATTAGAATTGTAGAAGTTGCAGAACGTTTGCAGGATGTGGGTTGTAAAGCCATTTCTATTCATGGTAGAACAAGAGCGCAAATGTATAAAGGTAATGCAGATTGGAAACCAATTGCAGCCGTTAAAAACAACCAAAGAATGCATATTCCTGTTTTTGGTAATGGAGATATTACATCACCAGAAAAAGCGATGGAAATGCGAGATGAATATGGTTTAGATGGTGCTATGATTGGTAGAGCTTCTATTGGGTATCCTTGGTTTTTTAATGAAGTAAAACATTTTTTTAAAACTGGAGAACATTTAGCAAAACCAACAATTTCTGAAAGAACTCAAGTTGCCAGAAGACATTTGCAAATGGCTATTGACTGGAAAGGAGAACGTTTAGGAGTTGTAGAAACAAGAAGACATTACACCAATTATTTTAAAGGAATTCCGCATTTTAAGGAATATAGAACTAAAATGGTCACTTCTGACGACCCAAAAGATGTTTTTAATGCTTTTAATGAAGTTGAAGAAAAATTTGGGAATACTATAATTCCTCAATTTTAAAAACTCTACTTTTCTATAAATTGTTTAGAAATTCTACTGCTTGCAATTTTTGAAGCTATAAAACCTAAAACAATAATTGTTACAACTACAATTAATAGGTTAGAAAACAAAAATTCTACAGGATAAGGTAAACTAGGTACTATTTTAAATAAACCAAATTGTTTTTGAACCAAAACTAAAATAATACCAAGTGTCAGCCCAATTAACATCCCAAAAAAAGTTAATAAAAATCCTTGAAGTGTAAAAATTCTTTTAATATCTTTTACAGAAACACCAAGGCTAAATAAGGTTTTTAAATTCTGTTTTTTATCAATTATCATCATAATTATAGCACCAATCACATTAAATAAAGCGATAATTATAATCAACGTAAAAATTAAATAGGATACAAAATTTTCTGTATTAATTACTTTATAATATACTTCGTTTAATTGTTCTTTAGTGCGAACTTTAAACTCATTCCCTATTTTATTTTGTAGTTCTTCTGCAACCAATTCAGAACTACTATTTTCTATTAATTTAAGTTCTATACCTGTAATTTGATTTTGTTTGTACTTTAACAACTTTCTGGCGTCTGTAATATTTACAAAAACATATTTATTTCTAAATTCCTCAGTACCTGTATACAACCCCACTATTTGAGTATCTAATTGATTAAAAGCATTGATAGGGTTTATAAAACCAACTCCTGGTTTGGGAATCATAATAGACAAAGGTTCACCAAAATTTAGAATTCCTAAAGATAGTTTTCTTGAAATTCCTTCGCCAATTACTGCAGTATTCTCTAAATCGCTTTGCAACCAAGTTCCTACTTCTATAACAGAGTCTATTTGGGTAATATTCTTATAATTTTCTTCAACTCCCTTTATATAAGCAATTTCATTTTTATCATTATACTCTAAAAAAACTCTCTCTTCTATAATGCTAGAACTTTCTTTTATTGATGTAGTGTTTTCTATAATACTTTTTATATCATCTGCTAGCAAAAAAGATTTTCCTTTTACAGAAGTAATTTTAATATCTGGGTCAGAAACATCTAACAAACTATAACTAAATGTTTTTAAACCAGAAAAACCAGAAAGAATAATAAATAATGCTGCTGCACTAACAACAACACCAAAAGAAGCAATAATTGTAATAATATTAATAGCGTTTGTACTTGTTTTGGTAAACAAATATCTTTTAGCTATGTATAAAGGAAAGTTCAATAAAGGTTTATTTTTTTTTCCTTCTAGGAAGTATTTCTGGGTTTAAAATAGGGTTTTCATCTTTCCCTTTTAAAGAGTTATCTATGTTTTCATTATAATCAAGAGTATCATCTCCAAAAAATAATAACTCTGGCATTCTACGCAACTGATTTCTGGTTCTTGATGCCATTTCATAACGAATTAAAGAAGTGTTAGATTGCACTCCTTTAATAATTTCCTCTCTTTTATTTGATGGAAAAATGCTTAAATATACTTTTGCAATCCCTAAATCTGAAGTTACATGTACTTTAGAGACAGAAATAATGACTCCTTTCATACCATCTTGAGCTGCTTTTTGCAAAACATCTACCAAATCTTTTTGTAAAACTCCAGCAATTTTTCGTTGTCTATTCGTTTCTTCCATAATGTAAATTTACAATTTTTTGTTTGTTGATAAACGAAAAAAATCTCAAAGCGTAAATTACACTTTGAGATTTTATATAATTTATACTATTTTTTAGTCTGCTAAAATAATAGCTTTGTTATCATTTAATTCTAAAGTCCCAGAATTAATTGCTAAAGTTAATATTTTATCATCTGCTTCATCTGGCACTAATTTTCCATGTAAATCATCTAACTCTATTTTAGCTTGAGAATGAATATGAATTTTTATAGTTCCATCCTTTAAATTAGATACTACAGGAGCGTGATTATTTAGCATTTGAAACTCACCATTTACTCCAGGAACTGATAAAGAATCAATTTCTGATGAAAATAAAATAGCTTCTGGTGTTACAATTTCTAAAAACATATATTTTAGTTTTTAGTTGTTAGTTATTAGTTGTTAGTAAAAACTTGCCAACTGCCAACTGCCAACTTATTTTAAGCTTCTGCTAACATTTTTTCACCAGCATCAATTGCATCTTGTATTGATCCTCTCAAGTTAAATGCTGCTTCAGGATATTTATCTAACTCACCATCCATAATCATATTAAATCCTTTAATAGTGTCTTTAATATCTACTAAAACTCCTGGTATACCAGTAAATTGTTCAGCTACGTGGAAAGGTTGAGATAAGAAACGTTGTACACGTCTTGCTCTGTGAACGACTAATTTATCTTCTTCAGATAATTCTTCCATACCTAAAATTGC
>JBGCFX010000206.1:0-6272 GCA_045110395.1 Polaribacter sp. | reverse complement strand
ATCTTATGAAATAGAGGATGGTATAAGAAATAAAGAAGTTAGGACAATGATTGAGGAAGTAACAGCTCAATATGATGTTAAAGGTGTTAAAAAAGAAGAAGAAAACAAAAGACTAAAAGACCAGAGGGCTTTTTGGGTATTTGGTATTGGTAGTATACTTGTAATTCTCTCGCTTTTATATTGGATTAATATTTACAAATTACGCCAAAAGAACTTAGGCTTAAAATTATCTCAAACACAATTAATTCAAAGTCAAAAAATAGAAAAAATAAAATCTGACTCGCAAATACGAATCCTAAATGCAACCATAGATGGTAAAGAATCTGAAAGAAAAGAAATTGCAGAAACACTACATGATAGTGTAAGTGCATTATTATCTTCAGCAAACTTACATTTACAAGCTACAAGAAGTCAATTTAATGGAAATACACCTGTAGAAGTAGATAAAACGCAGCAAATTATAACAGAAGCATCACAAAAAATAAGAGATTTATCTCACACTTTAGTATCATCTGTATTGTTAAAATTTGGGCTAAAGTTTGCCATAAAAGACATGGCAGATAAATATTCTAACTCACAAATAAATATAAAATCGGAGATTGGTAAAGTAAGAAGATACAATCAAAATTTTGAGATTAAGGCTTATAATATGATTCAAGAACTTTTAAATAACATCTTAAAACATAGTAAAGCAAAAAATGCAACTGTTAACTTAACTGAAAAAGATAAAAAACTATATTTAAAAATTACTGATGATGGTATTGGTTTTGATAAAACTAAAATTACTGAAAAAGCTGGTCTTGGTATCAATCAAATAGATGCTAGAATTCAAATGATGAATGGTTTCTTTTACATAGATTCAACCAAAAACGACGGAACAATTATCAACATAGAATTACCAATTTTAGAAAAAGAAAAAGTTAAGCTCGTTTAGAAAGTTCGATTATTTCCATATTCTTTACAGCTGCATTATCTAACTCAAAACGCAACATTGTTCTTACTTTATGAAAGCCAGAGTTGCCAGCAGCACCAGGGTTTAAGTGTAATAAATTTAGTTTTTTATCATACTGTACTTTTAAAATATGCGAATGCCCAGAAATAAATATTTTTGGCGAGTTTATTTTAATTTCCTCTCGAATTCTTTGATAATATTTATTAGGATAACCACCAATATGTGTCATCCAAACTGAAACATTTTCAACAGTAAATTTTGCGTCCAAAGGAAATTCACTTCTTGCTTCAGCACCATCAATATTGCCAAAAACAGCACGTAAAGGTTTTAATTTTTTTATGCTATCAGTTACGTTTAAATCACCAATATCACCTGCGTGCCAAACTTCATCAGCTTGTTTTACAAACTTTAAAATTTGATCATCAATAAAACTATGAGTGTCAGATAATAATAATATTTTCTTCATTCGAGTATTAAAAAAGCGGTCCTTTAGTTTAATAATTGGTTGCTAAAACTAACATTAATTTAATTTTTGATCAAAGTAAAAATACTTAGTGCCACTTAGTGGTCAAATGTAAGGATAACAAAATAAATTTCGTAATTTTGAAGGCTACAAAAAAAATCTTCTTGAGGTATTTTATAGAACTTTCTTACAATGGAAAAAAATATCATGGTTGGCAAATTCAACCAGATGTAATTTCTGTACAAGAAAAATTAAATTTTGCAGTAAGTACTATCTTACAAGAAAAAATAGAGGTTGTAGGGGCAGGAAGAACAGATACAGGAGTGCACGCTTCACAAATGTTTGCGCATTTTAATGTTGATAATAAACTAAAAGGAGACATACCTCATAAACTAAATTCAATTTTACCAGAAGACATTGTTGTATACAAAGTTTTTTTGGTTGATGATGAAAAACACGCAAGATTTAATGCTCTTAGTAGAAGTTATGAATACAAAATTTGGCAAGGTAGAAATCCTTTTTTATTAGATTTTTCTTGGCAAATTCACTCACAGAATTTGAATATCAACTTAATGAATGAAGCTGCTAAGTTGTTATTAGAATACACAGATTTTCAAACATTTTCGAAAGTAAAAACTGACGTTTATACTTATAATTGTGATATTACAGAAGCTATTTGGAAACAAAAAGGAAAAGAATTGACGTTTCATATTTCTGCAAATCGTTTTTTAAGAAATATGGTAAGAGCTATTGTTGGTACTTTGGTTGATGTAGGTTTAGAAAAAATATCAATAGAAGATTTTAGAAAAATAATAGAAAGTAAAAATAGGAGTAATGCAGGACTGTCAGTCCCAGCAAAAGGCTTATTTTTAACAAATATTAAATATTAAATTTTGGCAGATAAAACAGGTAAAGCTTTCGATTTACAGATTTTTTTAAGACTAATGTCTTTTGCAAAACGCTATAAAGTCAATTTTTTTATAGCATCTGCTTCTACAATTTTATTGGCATTAGTTTCATTGTTAAACCCTTATTTAATTAAAGAAACTGTAGATAAATACATTACAGAAAAAGATACAGAAGGTCTTGTGTTTAATGTATTATTAATGTTGGGAGTTATTCTTTTAGAGGTTTTACTAAGATTTACATTTATCTATTTTGCAAATTGGGTTGGACAACATATTATTAGAGATATAAGAGCAAAAATATTTAGACATATTTTACAGTTTAAAATGTCTTATTTCGACACCAATTCTGTAGGTAAATTAGTTACAAGAGTGGTTTCTGATATAGAAACCATTGCCGCTTTTTTTAGTTCAGGAGTTTTTACAATAGTAAGTGATGTATTACAAATGTTTGCAGTTGCAGTTTTAATGTTTTATTTTAATTGGAAACTGGCCTTAATTGCATTGTCAGTTTTGCCAATTTTAATTTACGCTACTGCAGTTTTTAAAAAAGCGATTAAAGTCACATTTCAAGAAGTGAGAAATCAAGTTGCAAATTTGAATGGCTTTGTGCAGGAAAGAGTTACAGGAATGAAAATTGTGCAGCTTTTTAATAGAGAAAAAATAGAATATAAAAACTTTATGGATATTAATAATAAACATAAAGAAGCCTATGTAAAAACGATTTGGTATTTCTCTATTTTCTTTCCTATTGCAGAAATTTTATCATCAATTGGTATTGGTTTAATTGTTTGGTTTGGTAGCAAACAAATTATTGGAAACGAAGTTGCAGGGCCAGGAACTGTAATGGCTTTTGTGCAAATGGCACAAATGTTATTTAGACCTTTACGTCAAATTGCAGATAAATTTAACCAATTACAAATGGGTATTGTTTCTGGAGAACGTGTTTTTAAAGTGATAGATACACAAAGTAGCATCACTAAAAACGGAACGATAAAAGCAGAAAAGTTAAAAGGAGACATTTCTTTCAAAGACGTTAGATTCAGTTATATAAAAGATGAAGAGGTTTTAAAAGGAATTTCTTTAGATGTAAAAAGTGGACTAACCATTGCTATTGTTGGTGCAACTGGTGCAGGTAAATCAACTATAATCAATTTAATAAATCGTTTTTACGAAATTAATAGTGGAACCATTTGTGTAGATGATATTTCTATCAACAAATATGATTTAGAAAGCTTAAGAAACCAAGTTGCTGTGGTTTTACAAGATGTGTTTTTGTTTTCTGATTCAATCTTAAATAATATCACTTTAAAGAACGAAAAAATTTCTTTAGAAGAAGTAGAAAAAGCCGCAAAACAAATTGGGATTCACGATTTTATATTAACACTTCCTGGAGGTTATCAATACAATGTAAAAGAACGTGGTGCAATGTTATCTTCAGGACAAAGACAATTAATCGCTTTTTTACGAGCTTATGTAAGCAAACCAAGTATTTTAATTTTAGACGAAGCTACTTCTTCTGTAGACTCTTATGCAGAGCAAATGATACAATATGCAACAGAAACCATTACAAAAGGTAGAACTTCTATTGTAATTGCACATAGGTTAGCAACCATTAAACAAGCTGATAAAATTATTGTAATGGATAAAGGTTTGATTGTAGAACAAGGAACTCATACAGAGCTTTTAGAAAAGGAAAATGGGTATTATAAAAATCTATATGACAAACAGTTTAGTTTAGATAAAGCTTCTTAAAACAATTTAATTTATTTATTATTTTTCATTTACATTTGTAACTCAAACAAATCAAATCAAAAAGATGAAAAAAATTTTAGTATCAGTTTTCGTAATTGGCGCACTTGTATTTACTTCTTGTAAATCTGAAAAGAAAGAAGTTAAAGAAGTAAAGGAGGTAGAAGTAGAGGTTGTTAACACAGAGAAAAGTGTTAAAGATGCTGTAAAAGAAGTAGAAGTAGAGGTTGAAAAAGGTATGACTTCTGCATTAGAAGGCGTTACAATTCCTAGTTTTTCTAACGAAGCAGTTTCTAAGAACTTATTAGAATATGCTCAGTATGCAAAAAATTATGTTGCAGCAAATGGTAGCATTACCAAAATTACAGCAATGGCTGCTAAAGGTGCTTCTTTATTAAAAGAAGGTAAAGCATTAACTTCTAAATTAGATGCAAGTGAGTTAACAAAATACAAAAGTGTTTTGTCTCAAATTCAAGCAAAAATGGCGCCATCTAAATAATACAGTCAGTTTTTTTAAAATTTAAAAAGATTCTCTTCCAAAACTTAGGAAGAGAACCTTTTTTTTTATGATTTGTTTCCAAAGAAAATGAATTTACATCAAATCTTTTTTCAATTTTTCATTAAGATCATTAAAATCAGAATATAGCTCAAAACCACCATCTTTTATGTAAGATATTTCACCAGTTTCTTCTGAAACTAACAAACAAACTGCATCCGTTTTTTCTGATACTCCTATTGCTGCTCTATGTCTTAAACCAAATCTTGCTGGTATTTTTGTGCTATCTGAAATTGGTAAAACGACTCTGGTTGCTACAATAAAATTGTCTCTAATAATTAAAGCACCATCGTGTAAAGGGCTATTTTTATAGAAGATACTTTCTAAAATAACTTCATTTACCAAAGCATTCATAGTATCTCCAGTATTAATTAAAAAATCTAAAGCATTTGTACGTTCTATAACAATTAAAGCGCCAGTTTTTGTTTTAGACATATTTTTACAAGCGTTTAATATTTTTTCTGTATCTATTTCAGAGCCAATTTCTGTTTGTAAGAACTTTAGCTGTTTTAGAAAACTTCGTTTATTGGTAAAGTTTGTAGTACCAATCATCAATAAGAATTTACGTATTTCTTGTTGAAAAACGATGATGAGTGCAATAACACCACCAGAAAGTAAATAGCCTAAAATACCACTTAGCATTTCCATTTTTAAGGCTTGTGTAATTTTCCAGATTAAGAAAATAAACCCAATACCAATTACAATGTTTATGGCAACAGTTCCTTTTAAAAGTTTGTAAATGTAATAGAGTAGTGTTGCTACCAACAAAATATCTAATACATCTAATAAAGAAAATTCAATAAAATCGAACATAAAAAACTAACTGATTTTAGGCTAAAGTACTAATAAATTTGTTTAAATCAATAGTTAATTTATTTCTGCATCCGATAATAAAAGTGGATATTTTTCTCGAATCAATTTTATTTTTTCTCGAAGATTTTTATCACTATTGCCAGATTTTTTAAAATCTTCAAGTAAACTCTCATAATTTCTACTGTACAATTTTACAGAAAGTTTATTTCGTAAATGTGTATAGGCAGAATTTAAAACATCTAAAGTTGATATATATGTTTCGTAATTTGTTAAGCGATCTGTTTTTATAGAAATAATTGCTTTTGTTGGATGATCTGAAGATAATTTTTCTCTTTTTCCATGACACCAATCACAGTTTTTTTTGTTGATGTCTAAGCCACCTCCATTATCTATAAAATTAATGGCAATTTGTTTTAATTCAGCTATTTGAGTTGTATTTCTATTTACAGATAACTCATTTTTTTTGTTAATGTTTACTTCTAAAATATTTCTTTTGTTGATGTCAATTGGTGGTTGCTTTTGTTTCTCAGGAATTTTTCTGGCAATACCTGCATCTACATTCATAGTTGTGGTAACCAAAAAGAAGATTAATAATAAAAATGCGATGTCTGCCATAGAACCAGCGTTTATTTCTGGTAAGTGTTTTCTACTCATAATACATAGTCTTTAAAAGTTAATAAATTAGGTTTATTTCGAAACTATTTCGAAAAGGATTATTAAAGTTTAATTAGGTAGATTTTTGGCGTTAACATTTATTTAACAAAAAGAGTGCCAAGTTTTTTCATAAGGGTGTGATTTCTTAATAGTTCATTCTTCACTTATTTCGAAATG
>JBGCFX010000205.1:0-2528 GCA_045110395.1 Polaribacter sp. | reverse complement strand
ATTTCAGAAGATTTAATGGTAGAAGGTTTGTATAGAACAAAATATGATAATTTAAACGCATTAAATTTTAGAAAAAATACAAATCATATAAAAGAAGAAAGTTTAATAAAAACTTTTGAAGAAAGTAAAAATATAGAAATAGAAAACTTTAGAATTACAAATCAAAAAAACTTAGGGAAACCAGTTTCTAGAAATATTAAGTTTTTGAGCGAAGATTTAGTGGAAAGCATTAATGATAAATTATATATAGAACCCTTGTTGTTTCTGTCTCATCATGAAAATCCGTTTAAATTAGAAGAAAGAAAATTTCCAGTAGATTTTACTTCTCCATGGAAAGATAAACATACAGTTTCTATACAAATACCAGAAGGTTATAAAGTAGAATCTGTACCAGAAACTATGGCTATTGGGTTGCCTAATAATTTAGGTGTTTTTAAATACCAAGTTACACACCAAGGAAACAAAATTAGAACAACTTGTGTTATAGAATTTAATGAGGCACTTATAAACCCACAACATTATGTTGCACTTAAAGATTTTTATGCCAAAAGAGTGAAAAAAGAATCTGAGAAAATAGTTTTAGTTAAGATTTAGAATAATTTAAAGAAAGCAAAAAAAACCAAAGCGAAAGTTTTGGTTTTTTTTAAAATTTAAGAAGGAAAACCTAACATATTACCCATACCTACTGTAAATAACCAGCACCCATAAATTGCGTGTTCTATAGAAACTAAGAATGTAGATTTTGTTTTTTTGTAGGTAAATGCGAATAAAAGTCCACCAATAAAAGTAAAAAATAAAACAAAAGTATTTTTGAATATTAAATGCGCCAAAGAAAATACAATTGCATTTACAAGTATAAATACATTCTCCTTTTTAAAAATTTTCTCATAACGTTTAAAGAAAAAAGTTCTGTAGATTATTTCTTGAGGATACACAGAAAAAAGCGAATAAAATAATAGAATTAAAAGCCACATTTTCGGCTTGTTCAAAACTACAGTAAAAAGATTTCCTCTGTCAGAAAACCAAACAAAAGCAATCGTTAGAATTGCAATAATTAGTAATTTTAAAAGTGTAGATTTCCAAAAACTATTCCAATCTTTTTTGTTGTTGATGCTAAATTTTACCTTTTCAATTTTTAGTAAAACATACAAAATATAGGCAAAACCTAAAACCCCAATAATTAACTTTATAATTGGATGAAAATCAAACATAAAACCAATAGGAATTAATATAAAAATTATGAAAAGCTCTAAGTATTTGTAAGAATTAGTATTCATTTTATAAATTTATTGCAGTTGTATTTTTTACTTGTTCTATAGCAAAAGTACTATGTGTACTGCCAATATGTTTTATGGCTGTTAATTTCTTCACCATAAAATCTCTATATGCATCCATATCTTTTACATAAATTTTTAAAATATAATCATAATCTCCACTTACGTGAAAACACTCAGAAACTTCTTCTAATTTAAGTACTTCTCTCTCAAAAGTAGAAACATATTCTTTAGAGTGTTGAATGAGTTTTATATGACAAAAAACCAAAAAAGACTTTTCAATCTTATTTTTGTTGATGATTGCCACATACTTCTCAATCACTTTTTGGTTTTCTAATTTTTTAATCCGCTCATAGACAGCAGTAACAGATAGGTTGAGTTGTAAACTTAACTGTTTAGTAGTTTGTTTACTGTCATTTTGCAGCAAATTGATGAGTTTTTTATCAGTAGCATCTAACATAGAATATTTTCTAAAACTTGAAACTAAAATTGATGTTTATGGTTTTTAAAACTAAATATTAAAACAAAAATAGAAAAATAAACTATATTTTGTTTTTATTGTTGATATAATTTCTAAATAGTTGTCAATTTGTATAACTAAAAACTAAGAATTATGAAATTCAATCCAGCAGATAATATTCAAGATTTACAATATTTTGGTGAATTTGGGGGTGTAAATCCATCCATTTCAGATTCATCTACCTATACCTTTTTATCGGCAAAAACAATGTTTGATACTTTTGAAGGAAATGCAGATGGCTGTTACTTATATTCACGTCATTCCACACCAAGTAACTTATATTTAGGAGAAGCTTTAGCAGCAATGGAAGGCACAGAAACCGCAAATGTCTCAGCATCAGGAATGGGAGCCATAACTCCAGTTTTAATGCAATTGTGTGGAGCAGGAGATCATATAGTTTCCAGCAGAACAATTTATGGAGGAACCTATGCATTCTTAAAAAACTTCACGCCAAGATTTGGTATAGAAACTACTTTTGTAGATATTACTAAATTAGATATCGTAGAAAAAGCAATTACAAAAAAGACTAAAGTTTTGTATTGCGAATCTGTAAGCAATCCTCTTTTAGAAGTGGCAGATATCAAAGGTTTGTCTGTTTTAGCAAAAAAATACAACTTAAAATTAGTGGTAGATAATACGTTTTCTCCATTATCAATTTCGCCTATAAAATTGGGAGCAGATATTGTTTGTCATAGTTTAACAAAATTTATCAATGGTTCTTCAGATACTGTTGG
>JBGCFX010000204.1:0-15136 GCA_045110395.1 Polaribacter sp. | reverse complement strand
AGAATTAAAGCGTTTAAAGTTTATTGTTGATGAAATTGAAAATGAAGATTATTTTATCATTTTAGATGAAATTTTAAAAGGAACCAACAGTAAAGACAAGGCAATTGGTTCTAAAAAGTTTGTCGAGAAATTATCAAAATCTAAATCTACAGGAATTATTGCAACACACGATGTAAGTTTATGTGAACTAGAAAATGAATTTAAAGATATTAAGAACTATTATTTTGATGCAGAAATCATCAACAACGAATTGCATTTCGATTACACCCTAAAAAACGGAATCTGTAAAAATATGAATGCTTCTTTCTTGTTGAAAAAAATGGAGATAGTTTAAAAAAGTAGTTTATAATATAAATTATAAACTACTTTTTAGCATCGTTAATTTACTGTTTTTTTAAAGTCACTTTCCAAATTTTATTAGATGCTCTAGATTTTTTTGGTCCATAACTAGCAGGATTAGATTCAAAAGCTTCTATTCCTCCAAATATATGACCTATAATAATTTTTTCACCATCAAATTTAGACATATCAAAAACCTCTGTAATTGTTGGTGCTTTTTCTTGTCCTTTAGAATTTTTACCATTAGAAATTTCAACTACTTTTAAGTTACTATTGGGAAACAGTATTGCTTCTGCACCATAAAAAGGTTTGTCGTTTTTATCTTTGTTTAAATAGATGTTTTCACTTATTATTTTGTTGGTACTAGTTATGGTAGTGTTATTTTTAAAGTTGGTTGTTATTTTTGTGTCAATTCGCATTCCAGTATTTGTAAATCCAGATAAATTTCCATTTTTTGCTGATTTTCCATCACCTATTCCACCTAAAATGTATGTGTGTGTCATTTCTTTATCAGCATTGTACATTACAAAACTTGGAGATGCATACACATTATAGTTTTTTTGGTTGTATGTTTTGTCATACGTATATAATCTACTTTCTTGATTTGCAAAATTTGGGTGTATATAAATGGCATCATTCCAAGCTTGTAAATTTTCATCATTACCAGCTTTAAACACACCAGAATATACTGCAATTCCTTCTTGAATTTTATTGCTCACAGGACTTTTGAATAATGCAGGTACAATTGGCCCATCTCTTCTTCTAAAAACAGACATATTATCTGCTGCAGCTCCTTTAGGATCACTTACATCAGATATTGCATTACTTATAGAAATATTTAATTTATGAATATTATTTGCGGTTTTACTTGTATCAACTAAAACTGTAAAAGGATAAGTTGCATCTACATATTTTTGAAATGGAGTACAATTAGTGCCAAAACAATGGCCCATTACAAGATAAAAAGTGCCATCTACTGTATGTAGTTCTCCTCCTGTACTCACTAAAGTATTTGTTTTATCTCTACCAAATGCAAATAACTGAGCTTTATCTACAGCATCATAATTACCATTTACAAGACTAATTAAAGATGGAACATGAATTCTTGCAACATGGTTATATGTAATGTAATTCCCAATTTTTTTAGAACTTGCATTAAAATCTTTTGGACCATAACCACCAACAACAAATAAGAAATCTCCTTTTTGTTTTACTAAAGAGTTAGAGTTTCTAAAGACATGTTCAAACCCTTCTAAAGCAGCAGCGTTTTTTGGGAAATTAGTTTTTAATATTTGTTTTAAATCGTTTAAAGTGATTGATACTTTTGAATCATTTTTTAAATTATAGACAAAAATTTTATCATTAAAAGTTGTTGGTGGAAAAGACGTGTCTGCATAGTCTCCATCGATATTATGTAAACCACCATTATCATTTTTCTGGTTAGTTCTCCCTGCAAATAATAACCATTCGTCTCCAGAAACTCCGTGGACAAAAGATTGCAATGAAGGAGCTTTAGTCTTTTTACTCAATTCTTCTATTTCAAGTTTATATACATCAGGTTTTTCAATTACAATACCTGGTTCGCAAGAAGAAAACATAAAAATAGTTAGTACTATAAAGCTATAATAAACGATGCCTTTTTTCATAATTAATAAGTTTGGTTAGAAATACAAATTACTTATTAATTTTTTTATTTTTTAAGAGTTGTATTTTCTGTTTAAGAAAACAGGTGTTTTTACTTGAATAAATGGTTAATTTAATTTTTCCATTCTAAACTTTCTACAAGTTCTAAAATATCATCTTTAATATAAGCTACTGCAGGTAAAATAGAATCATAATTTGGTTTTGCATAAAAATACAAAGAACCTTTTATAAAGTTTTTTGTACTATCTGTAACGTGAAATTGCAAATGCGAAGCTGCATTTCCTGTAATTTCATACAAACTTCCAAAAACTCTTTTTTTATGATTCACAAAATCTTTTGGTATAATTTGTTCCGCTTTTACTGCGTGTTTATAAACTAATTTTTCTGCTTCTGTAAGTAGTTCTTTCAAATTGTTATTTACAGGTCTGTAGGTAATATCTATGGAAGCTCGTAAATTTGGATATTTAATTTTTAACCAATTATTTGCTTCATCTACAATGGTTGTAGATTTTAAAACATCAAAAGAAAAAGGTCTTTCTAGAGCCAGTTTTTGATATGTTTTCTTTGGATATGTTAAACTTAAATACGCTTTTGGTTTGGGTAAAACGTCTTCTTTACAAGAAATAAAAAAGAAGAAAAAAGAAAAAAGAAAAAAGAGGAAAGAAAAGATTTTACGCATTTTTGGTGGCTTTAATTTGCTTAATACGTTTTTTATCTAACGCTTCTATAGTAAACGTATAATTCTTGAAGTTTATTTTCTCGCCTTTTTTTGGGAATTTACCAGAGATTTCTAAAATAAAACCAGCTAAGGTTTCACTCTCACCTTTTTCTTCTTCAAAAATATCTTCATCTTCATCATCTAAAACCTTGCAAAAATCTTTGATGGTAGTTTTACCTTCAAAAATATAATTATTGGCATCTATTTTAGAGTAGGACAAATCATCATCATCAAACTCATCATTAATATCGCCCACAATTTCTTCGATAACATCTTCTAAAGTAACCAAACCACTTGTGCCTCCATATTCATCTACAACAATTGCTAAATGATTTTTCTTTTCTCTAAAATCTCCCAGCAAATCATCTAATTTTTTGTTTTCGGGCACAAAAAAAGGTTCACGTAATAAATCTTGCCATTTAAAAGATTTTTTATTCAAATGAGTTAATAAATCTTTGGCATATAAAACACCAATAATAGTATCTATATTTTCTGAATAAACAGGATTTCTAGAATAGCCATTTGTAAGAATTTTATCAAGAACAACCTCATAAGATTCATCATCAGAAAGCGCAAAAATATCGATTCTGGGTTTCATTATTTGTACAGTTTCTGTATTCCCGAAATTTACAATTCCTTGTAAAATTTTTTGTTCATCTTTTGTAGTTGCACCTTCAGAAGTTAGTTCTAATGCTTGCGATAAAGTTTCTACTGAAAAGTTACTTCCTTTACTCCCTAATTTTTTTTCAATCCATTTAGAAAATGTAATTAAAGGCAAGCTAAAAGGCGTTAAAAAAATGTTTATAATATGAATAAACTTAGACATTGTTTTAGAAAAACGAAGTGCATTTCTAGAAGCATAAACCTTTGGTAAAACCTCGCCAAATAATAGAATTAAGAAGGTTACTAAAACTATTTCTATTAAAAAACGAATAGGAATTGTAAAAAAATATAGGTTTAGTTGATAATCGAAATTACCAAATAGAGTCTCTGCCAAAGAAGCAAAAAGTAAAACAATTAAAATATTGATAAAATTATTAGTAATTAAAATGGTAGCTAATAATTTTCGAGGTCGTTCTAATAAAGTAACTACAATATTTTCTTCTTTTCCGTTGTTAGAAAGTTCGTTTAAATCTGTTTGAGAAAGTGAGAAAAAAGCGACTTCTGTACCAGAAATTAAAGCAGAACTAATTAATAAGGCAATAAGAATTAAAATGTTGATACTTGTAAAAACATCAATAGCAGCAAAAAATAAGAATAAAATTTCGGGATCTGGGTCCAAATGTTACTGTTTAAGTTTGTTAAAAAGGTAAATCATCATTTTCTTCTGGTGCAACAGATTTTGGGGCAGAAGCATTAGGTTTTTGAGTTTGTTGAGGCATATTAGAACTCTCAGAATTCTTTTTGGTAGACAACATCGTCATTTCATTTACCTGAACTTCTGTAGAGTAACGTTTTACACCATCTTGTTCCCAAGAACGGTTTTTTAATTTCCCCTCTACATATACTTTATCACCTTTGCCTAAATACTTTTCGCAAACTTTTGCCAAACCATTTCTAACTACAATATTGTGCCAATCTGTAGTAGTTACTTTTTCTCCATTTTGTTTGTTTGTGTAACTTTCGGAAGTTGCTATCGGAAAACGACCTACGCAATTTTGATCATCAAAATAATGCATTTTAACATCATCACCTAAATTACCAATTAAAATTACTTTGTTTATTGTTCCTGCCATAGCTTGAGTGTTTCTAAATCAAAAGTACTAAAAATATCGATTACTTTTTAGTTAGAAAAGTTTCTAAAAAATTTGTAGTTAAATTATTGAAATTACTTTTTAAGATATAGTAAGTCCTTTTTCACATTTTACATACCATTTTCCTTTTCTTTTTTCAAGAAAACTGATAAATGAAAACCCATTTAATTTCCCAAATCCAACTCCAGTAATTAAAATTGCTTTAGTAAAATTTTTGTTAAACGTAATATTTGAAAAATTTAAGATTATATCATATTTATCATAACCTTTTTTTGATGTTTTTTTGTAATAATCTTGATAAGGTAAAATGTAAGAATATTTATTTAAAGGAATTTTAGCAATATTTATTGCTAGAGAATCTTTAGTTTCTTTCAATGATAAAAAAATATCTTCATAGCCATCAATACAATCTTTTAAATATTCTTTTTTTAAGTTATCTGTATATGGTGTGAAGAGTGTAGGATTTATTGCAACAATTAGTTTGCCATTTTTTTTAACAAATTCATTTATAAATTTAACTGTATCCTTCTCAGTTTTTCTATCATTTTCTATAATTTTTTTTATTGAATCTAAACTAACACTTGAGCCTGGTGGAACTGATTTAGGCTTTGGGACTGAAATATCTTTAATATGGTAGTCTATTATGTCATTATACAAAACAGATAATATTTCATATAAATTATCTTCTTTACTTTCTTGTTTTTTATCGCATTTAACAAATACTATAATTAGGAGAAATAGAATTGCTTTTTTCATTTTTTATCTAAATATATTAAAAATATCGATTACTTTTTAGTTAGAAAAGTTTCTAAAAAATTCGCGATTAAAACAGGAACAGGAAATTTTTCTATTTCAGACCAGTTTGTGGTTGTTTTTGTTGATGATTTTGTTTCTACAATCCAAAATTGGGTGTGTAAATGTTGATGAGAAAGTTTATGTATAATTTCTTTTTTGTTAAATAAAGAAATCGTGGTTTCATCTGGAAATAAATCGTTAAATTCTTGTGATGAAGTTAACTCGTTTTTGTTGATGTTTTTATCACTCTCAATTAAAGGAAATTGATACAAACCTTGCCAAATTCCTTTTCCTTTTCTTTCTGATAAAATAGTTTTATGATCATCAGTTTTTATCACCAAAAAATTAAAGTATCGCTTTCTAATTTTTATTTTTTTCTCTTTTACAGGCAAGTCTTTAATTAAATTCTTTTCTAAAGCAACACAACTATTAGCAAAAGGACAAGTATCACAAAGCGGATTTTGTGGTTTACAATGCAATGCACCAAAATCCATAATAGCTTGGTTGTAAGTTCCTGGTTGGGTTTTGTCAATTAAGGTTTTTGCTAAGGCTTTAAACTCTTTAATTCCTGCAGATGAGTTAATTGCTGTTTTGATGCCAAAATAACGAGAAAGTACCCTGTAAACGTTTCCATCTACTACAGCAGTAGGTTCATTAAAACAAATAGAGGCAATTGCAGAAGCTGTATAATCTCCTATTCCTTTTAACTTTATAATTTCTTTGTAGGTAGCTGGGAAAATGCCATTTAATTCGTTAGCAATTAGTTTTGCAGAAAAATGCAGGTTTCTTGCACGAGAATAATACCCAAGTCCTTGCCACATTTTTAAAACGGTACTTTCATCTGCTTTTGCAAGGTCAAAAACCGTAGGAAAAGCTTCCGTAAATTTAAAATAATAAGCCATTCCTTGAGCAACTCTTGTTTGTTGCAGCATAATTTCGCTTAACCAAATAAAATATGGGTTTTGGGTTTTGCGCCAAGGCAGTTCTCGGTTGTTTTGTAAATACCAGTAAATTAGTTTGTTAGAAAATTTCATCAATAAAAAATAGATTTGCAATATTACATTATAAAATTCACATAAATTTAAGTGTTTAAGTTTTTGGAATTGATTAATTATCATATATTTGCATCCGCATTTTTGAAATTAAATTAATAAAAATATAGTAAAAATAGAGACATGACGAAAGCAGATATCGTATCAAAAATTTCAGATAAATCAGGAATCGAAAAAACAGATGTTTTGGCAACTGTAGAAGCATTTATGACTGAAGTAAAGGATGCATTAGAAAGTGGAGATAACGTTTATTTAAGAGGTTTTGGTAGTTTTATAATCAAGACTAGAGCAGAAAAAACAGGTAGAAATATTTCTAAGAATACAACTATTAAAATTCCTGCACACAACATTCCAGCATTTAAACCTGCTAAAACTTTTACTGAAGGAGTAAAAAGTAAAGTAGCTGTTAAGTAACAAAATACTAATCTAAACCGTTAAAGGTTTAAAAAACATCGGAACATTATGCCAAGTGGTAAAAAAAGAAAGAGAGCAAAAATCTCTACACACAAAAGAAAGAAAAGAGCTAGAGCAAATAGACATAAGAAGAAAAAGTAGGCTAACGCTTACTTTTTCGTTTGTAGTTTAGCGAAAAAAACAAAAAGTTCATTGACATTAGAGGTTAAACTAACCTCGCTGGTATTATAAAATACCTGATTAAATATTAATCCATCTACACAATTATGTGTAGTGTTAAAACCAAGTTCAGTATGAAAACAGAATTAATAATTCGTTCAAATTCATCTGATATTGATTTTGCCTTATTAAGAGATGGAAAACTTATTGAATTAAATAATGAAACAACTGGTAACAAATTTTCTGTTGGCGATATTTTTTTAGCCAAAATAGGAAAAGTGTTAACTGGTTTAAATGCAGCCTTTGTAAATGTTGGATACCCAAAAGACGGGTTTTTACATTATCATGATTTGGGTGCGCAAGTAAACTCATTAAATGCATTCATTAAGAAAGTAAGCACAGGTAAGTATAAAGAATTCACTTTAAAAAACTTTCGAAAGGAAGAAGACATTCACAAAGACGGTAGTATTAACAAAGTACTAAAAACAGGACAAAACCTGTTAGTACAAATTGTAAAAGAACCTATTTCTACAAAAGGCCCTAGATTAAGCTCTGAGCTTTCTATAGCTGGTAGATTTTTGGTTTTAGTTCCTTTTTCTAACCGAGTTTCTGTTTCTCAAAAAATAGCAGACCCAAAAGAAAAAGAACGTTTAAAAAGATTAGCAAAAAGCATTAGACCTAAAGGTTTTGGTGTTATTCTAAGAACTGTTGCAGAAGGCAAAAAAGTAGCAGAATTAGATAAAGATTTGCAAAACTCATTAGAACGTTGGAAAACGATGTGTAAAAGTATACCTAACACAAACACACCAACTAAAATTTTAAGTGAGTTAAACAGAGCATCTTCTATTTTAAGAGATGTTATGAATGAAACTTTTACAAATATTGTAACAAATGATGAGACTTTGAAAGTAGAAATAAAAGAGTATTTACAAGAAATTTATCCTGAAAAGGAAAAAATTGTAAAACTGCATAGATCTACGACTCCTATTTTCGAAAAATACGGAATAGAACGTCAAATTAAAACATCGTTTGGTAAAACAGTTTCTATGAGTAAAGGTGCCTATTTAGTAATAGAGCACACAGAAGCTTTACATGTCATAGATGTAAATAGTGGAAACCGTTCAAATAAAGCTGGTTCTCAAGAAGATACTGCATTAGAAGTAAACTTAATTTCAGCCACAGAAATTGCACGCCAGTTACAACTGCGTGATATGGGTGGTATTATTGTTGTTGATTTTATTGATATGCACAAAGTTGAAAACAGAAATAAATTGTTTCAACATCTAAAAGAACAAATGGCTTTAGATAGAACAAAGCATAAAATATTACCTCCAAGTAAATTTGGGTTAGTTCAAATTACAAGACAAAGGGTTAGACCTGAGTTAAGTATAAAAACTACCGAAAATAACCCAAATATAAATGGACAAGTAGAAGCTCCTATAGTTTTGTTAGACAAAATTGAAGCAGATTTAGAGAAATTTATGTCAAACTCTAAAAACAATAAAAAAGTACAATTACATGTACATCCTTTTATTGCTGCTTATTTAACAAAAGGAGTAAATTCTATACGTTTTAAATGGTATTTAAAACACAAAAAGTGGATTTCAATTATACCTCGTGACGCTTACACATACTTATATTATAGATTTAAAACCATAAAGGAATAAATTTTAAATATAATAAGGCAATAATTTATTATCAAAAAAACCCGAAAACTTTTAAGTTTTCGGGTTTTTGTTTTTTATGAAAACTGTTTATTATTCCTGTTCTTTAATTAAATACATATAAACAGGATAATGATCTGAATAACCACCTGTATAACCACCGTAAGAAAAACTTCTAAAAGGGTATCCTTTAAATTGCCCTCTTTTGTTGGTTAAAAAACGTTTATTAAAAATCATTGCTTTATACATTTTGTAGCTAGAAAAATCTTTTTTTCCTTTATCTAGTAAAGGTGATGAGATTAGAATCATATCAAATAAATTAATGTTATCTCTATAACCCAAGGTGTTTAAACCTCTTCTGTGCATATCTTCATAAGGATTGTAAATATCATTTTCGCCAACATTCTTTTTCTTACTTTTTGTTTTTAATACTTTTTTAAAGCTAGAGTTTATAGGATCATCATTAAAATCTCCCATTGTAATTATTTTAGCTTTTTGGTCTTTCTCTCTAATTTGAGCAATAATTTTAGTGTTTTGGTAAGCCGCTTTTTCACGTAAAGGTCTACTTTTTGCCTCTCCACCACTTCTAGATGGCCAGTGATTTACAATTAGGTGTATTAATTCATCATCTAAATAACCAGAAACTAATAATTGATCTCTAGTATAAACTTTTCTATTATTTCTATAAATATTTGGGTTAAAAGCTTCATGATGAATAGGCTTAAAATATCTTTTTTGATATAACAAAGCAACATCTATTCCTCTTTTATCAGGAGAATCATAATGTATAATACCATATCCTTTTTTAATAAGATGCTTAGATTTTACTAAATCTTCTAAAACACTCAGGTTTTCTACTTCAGAAACTCCAATAATTGCAGGACTTGTATTGGCTTTATCTGCTCCTATTTGTGCAATTGTACTTCCTAATTTATCAATTTTGTCCCAATAAACATTAGATCGATTCGATTTTAACTCCATCATTGGGCTAGCTTCATCATTCTTATTCACATCATTTATAGTGTCAAATAAGTTTTCTAAATTATAAAAAGCAATGGTTCTAATATTGTACTTTTTGCCTTTATTCTGAGAGAATAATAAAGAAATTGATAAAGTAAAAAAGAGTAAAAATAAAATTGATTTTTTCATTAAATTATATTTTTTGTTGCAAACGTATAAAACAAACTTCAAGCCAAAAATGATAAAATGGTATTTTAACGTTAGAGTTTGTTAAAAATTCTTAATTTTGTGTGCAATTTAGTAAGAAATTTTATTAAAACACAAAAAACCATTTATGAGAAAAATTGTTTTATCAATATTTATGATGTTATTCCTAGTTTTAGGGGTAAATGCTCAGAATATTGTAAAGGGAATTGTATCAGATGCTGATTCCGAAGAAACACTAGAAAATGTTTTGGTTAGTGTAAAAAGTACGTCTATAAAACAAACCACTGGTTTTGATGGATCTTTTACATTAAAAAATTTATCAAACGGTTCATATATTTTAGAAATTAAATTAGAAGGTTATGAAACGCAAAACTTTCCTATAGAACTTTCTGGAAACACTGTAGATTTAGGAACTATTTTATTGTATCAAGATATATCTGTAGATCAAGATTTAAGTTTAATTACCATTACAGACGATGAATTAAATGATGATGCAAGTGCAGCCGATAACATTTCTGGTTTGTTACAAGCCACAAGAGATATTTATTTAAGAACTGCCGCTTTTGAGTTTAGCTCATCATTTTTTAGAATTAAAGGTTTAGATTCTGGAAATGGAAAAGTACTAATTAATGGTATAGAAATGAATAAATTGTATGATGGTAGAGCACAATGGAGTAATTGGGGTGGTTTAAATGATGTACTAAGAAACCAAGAATTTAGTAATGGTTTAGCACCTTCTAATTATACTTTTGGTGGTGTTTTAGGATCTACAAACATAAATACAAGAGCATCAGAACAAAGAGCAGGTACAAGAATTTCATATTCTTCTTCTAACAGAAGTTATGTGCATAGAATGATGGCAACACACTCTACAGGTGTTTTAGATGGTGGTTGGGCTATGACTTTTTCTGGAAGCAGAAGAGCAGGTTTAGAGGGTTTTAATGAGGGTACAACTTATAATGCCTATTCTTTATTTGCTTCTATTGATAAAAAAATAAGCGAAAATCATAGCATTAACTTTACCTCTATATTTACGCCTAACAGAAGAGGTAAATCATCACCTAATACACAAGAGGTTTTCGATTTAAAAGGGATTGCTTATAACGATTATTGGGGGTATTTAAACGGACGTAAAACAAATTCTAGAATTAAAGAAGTAGAAGAACCAATTTTAATGTTGAATCATTATTGGGATATTTCTGAAAATACTACCCTTCAAACAAATGTGGCTTATCAATTTGGTACCATAGGTAACAGTCGTTTAGATTTTAATGGTGGTGCAAACCCAAGTCCTACTTACTATCAATATTTACCAAGTTTTCAGTTAAGAAATAATGATTTAGCAAAAGCATATCAATCTCAACAAAACTTTCAAAATGATGGTCAATTAGATTGGGAACGTATTTTTGATGCCAATATTACTAATAAAACTGCTGGTACAAATAATGCGTATGTTTTGTATGAAGATATAAATGATGATAAACAATTTACGATTAACAGTATTTTAAATGCAGAAATTAACGATAACATTACTTTAAACGCAAAATTAGAATACAGAAGACTACGTTCTAATAGCTTTGCACAAGTAAAAGATTTATTAGGAGGTACAGGATATTTAGACATAAATCCTTTTGCAGATACAAGTGATAAAATGCAGAACAACCTTTTAAACCCAAACAGAGTTGTAGGAGAAGGAGATGTTTTTAGATATAACTATAATCTAAATTCTGATGTTGTAGGTGCATTTACACAGGCACAATTCAAATACAACAAAGTAGACTTTTATGGTGCTGTAAACGTATCAAGAACTACACATCAAAGAGAAGGTTTGTACCAAAATGGACGTTTTGTAAATACTTCATTAGGGTTATCAAAAAAGTTAGACTTTACTAATTATGGTGTAAAAGCAGGTTTAACTTATAAAATTACGGGTCGTCATTTAATAGATTTTAATGCAGGGTATTTAACACAAGCACCAACCATTAGAAACTCATTTTCTAACTCCAGAGAAAACAATAATACTGTAGACAATTTACAAAGTGAAAAAATATTGACTACAGATTTAAGTTATATCATCAGGAGTCCAATTATTACATCAAGATTAACTGCCTACTATACAAATGTATCAGATGCTACAGAAATATCTTTCTATTTTGCAGATGGTGTTGGTGGAGACAATACAGCTTTTGTACAAGAAATTTTATCTGGCATAGAAAAAAGACATATGGGTATTGAGTTGGGTTTAGAAGCACAAGTTACACCAAGTATAAAATTAAAAGGAGCAGTTTCTATTGGTCAATTTACGTATGCTAATAATCCTGATTTATATTTAACATCAGATGTTGCAAATAATGGAGGTTTTGATGCAGACTTCAGATCAAAAGATTATGTGTCACTTTTAGAAAATTATAAAATAGCTGCAGGTCCACAGAATGCTTATTCTGTTGGTTTCGAGTATAGAGATCCAGATTATTGGTGGGTAGGAGCTACCACAAACTTCTTTTCTAATATTTATGTTGATGTTGCTCCACTAAATAGATCTTCTAATTTTTATGAAGATGCAGATGGTTTACCATTTAATGATTATGACCCAGTTTTAGCAAAAGAGTTGTTACAACAAGAAAAGTTTGACGATTATATGGTTGTGAACTTAATTGGAGGTAAATCTTGGAAAATTGGCGACAAATTTATCAGCGTTTTTGCAACTGTAAACAACTTATTTGGTGAGGAATACAAATCTGGCGGATTTGAGCAAGGAAGAAACGCTAATTTTAGACAATTAAGAGATGATAAAGCGTTAGATACACCCGTTTTTGGGAACAGATATTGGTATGGTAGAGGTGCTACTTACTTTTTAAACATAAACTTAAGATTTTAAAAAATAAATTAAACGATATGAAAACAAATAAAATAATAATACTGCTAATCGCATTTGTTACTAGTATTTCTTTTACCTCTTGTGTAGAAGATGGAGATTTTACAGTTCCTGAAAGTTTAGGCGCAGAAGAAAATGCAGCTATAACCAAAATATTAGCAGGTATTTCTGCAAATACGATGGAGTTAAAAACCGTGCAACAAGTTAAAGATCTTTTTGTAGCTAATACAGCCACAGAAATTACTGGAGATTTAGTTGTAAAAGGCTATGTAACATCATCAGATGAAACTGGTAATTTCTATAAAGAGTTTTTTATTCAAGATAAAGCAGAAAATCCTACAACTGCTATTAAAGTGGTTTTAGAGCTAACAGATTCTTACAATAAATTTAATTTTGGTAGAGAAATTTACATCAATTTAAAAGGATTGTATATTGGTGAAGTTCGTTCAGGAGATGGTATTGTAGCTATTGGTGGAAGTGGTAATATAGATAATGAAGTAGAAAATTTATCTTTAAATCAAACAGCAATACATGTATTAAGAGCTGCAAAAACAGAAACTATAGTTCCTTTAGAACTTACCTTTTCAGCAATAAATAATGGTCATGTAGGTATGTTTATACAAGTAAATGACGCTCAATTTCCTACAGCTTTAGCAGGTAAACCTTTTGTAGACCCAAATGATAGATTTGACACGCAACGTACTTTAGAATCTTGTGAAGGTTTTGGTTTTGCCAACTTTATCTTAGAAACAAGTGCATTTGCAAGTTTTAAAAGTAGTGGAATTCCTGCTGGTGGAGGAACCATTGCTGGGGTAATCTCTAAAACATTTAATGGTAGTGATATTGTTTTGGCTTTAAATGATGTAAAAGATGTTAAAATGGATGGAGCTAGATGTACACCTCTAGATATTAAAGATTTTACTGTAGTTTATGAAGATGATTTTAATACAGGTACAGATAATACTAACTTTAATTTTCCAAATTGGACAAACTTCGCAGAAACAGGAAACGAACTTTGGACAGAGCAAGTTTTTCAAGGAAATGGGTATGCAGAGTTTAGTGGTTTTAGAACCAATGATGTAGTAAATGTTGGGTGGTTAATATCACCAAAGGTAGATTTAACTGCTGGTTCTAACGTGTTTGTTAATTTTAAATTAGCACAACATCACTTAGATTCAGATAAAAATACTTTAGAAGTTTTGGTCTCTACAAATTATGATGGTACAAACGTAGCTGCTGCAACTTGGCAAGCTGTAACTGTAAATACGCCAACACAAGCAGATTCTTGGTATCAATTTAAAGATGCAGGTTTGGTAGATGTTTCTTCTTTTTCTGGGGATTTATATGTGGCTTTTAAATACACAGGTTCAGGAACAGATACAGATTTAGATGGAGCTTATATGGTTGATGATTTTAAAGTTTTAGCTAAATAATACGTACTTAAAATATTATTAAAACCAGTAAGATTTTTCTTACTGGTTTTTTGTTTCTATTAAAATCTAGGTTATTAATTTATTACATTTGCAAAAATATTTGTTTCATAGAACTTGTATAAAGTTCGGCTTAAAAAATTAGTATAGCATGCAACTGTACAATAAATTAAGCGCCAAAGAACGCGCAGAATTAATAGATAAAGCAGGTAAAGACAGACTTACCATTTCTTTTTATCAATATTATAAAATAGAAAACCCACAATTAATAAGAGATAAGTTATTCTTAGAATGGAATGAACTTGATGTTCTTGGTCGAATTTATGTTTCTTACGAAGGTATAAATGCGCAATTATCTGTTCCTGCAGAAAATTTTCTCGCGTTAAAAGATCAATTAGATAATATTTCTTTTTTGAAGGATATTCGCCTGAATGTTGCTGTAGAGCAAGACAATAAATCGTTTTTAAAGTTAAAAGTAAAAGTTAGAAACAAAATTGTAGCTGATGGTTTAAATGATGATACTTTTGATGTTACCAATAAAGGAGTGCATTTAAATGCGAAAGAATTCAACGAAATGTTGGCAAATCCTGACACAGTTTGTGTAGATATGAGAAATCATTATGAAAGTGAAATTGGGCATTTTGATGGAGCAATTACACCAGATGTAGATACGTTTAGAGATTCTTTAGACATTATAGAAGAAGACTTAAAAGACAACAAAGAAGACAAAAATTTATTGATGTATTGTACAGGCGGAATTCGTTGCGAAAAAGCATCAGCTTATTACAAACACAAAGGTTTTAAAAATGTTTTTCAATTAGAAGGCGGAATTATAGAATATACGCGTCAAGTTAATGCTGAAGGAATTGAAAATAAATTTATTGGTAAGAATTTTGTGTTCGATCATAGAAGAAAAAAAAAAATTACAGATGATGTAATTTCCAATTGTCATCAATGTGGAAAAGCTTGTGATGAGCACACAAATTGCGCAAATGAAGCTTGTCATTTATTGTTTATTCAATGTGATGAATGCTCTGAAAAAATGGAAAACACTTGCTCTATAGAATGCCAAGAAATTATTCAATTGTCTTTTGAAGAACAAAAAGAACTTAGAAAAGGAAAAGG
>JBGCFX010000203.1:0-4455 GCA_045110395.1 Polaribacter sp. | reverse complement strand
AAAAGGAAGTAAAGTAACCTTTTTAGGTTACAACAAACCTTTAAAATGGAACGCTAATGATGAAGGATTCACAGTAAAAATTCCAAGAAAATTACGCAATAACCCGCCAAGTGAATTTGTTTGGACTATAAAAGTTACTGAAATCGTTAAGAAATAATATATGTTTTTACAAAAGCAGTTTTTTAGTTTTCTTTTTGTCTGTTTCTTTTTTATTTCTTGTGATGATAAAAAGGAATTGACTTATAAAAATTCAGCTATTTCTATTGATAAACGTGTAAACGATTTATTATCAAGAATGACTATCGAAGAAAAATTCTGGCAACTTTTTATGATTCCTGGTGATTTATCCGAAGGAAAAGAAAAGTACAAACATGGAATTTTTGGTTTTCAAGTGGCTACTAAAAGTTCCTCCAAAAATAGTGCAGAACAAATTTTAGATTATGCTGGTGGCGGAACTGCTAAAGAAACTGCAATTCTCATCAACGAGATGCAAAAGTATTTTATGGAAGAAACCAGATTAGGAATACCAATTATTCCTTTTGATGAAGCTTTGCATGGTTTAATTCGCGCAGACGCAACCGCTTTTCCGCAAGCAATTGGATTGGCTGCATCTTTTAATACAAAATTAATGGATACTGTTGCGGCTGCAATTGCAACAGAAATGAAGTCGAGAGGAATTCGTCAAAACTTATCACCAGTAATTAATATTGCACGTGATGTGCGTTGGGGAAGAGTTGAAGAAACTTATGGAGAAGATCCTTTTTTAACATCAAAAATGGCAGTTTCTTATATTGCTGCTTTTGAAAAACGTGGTGTTATTACCACACCAAAACACTTTGTAGCTAATGTTGGTGATGGCGGTCGCGACTCCTACCCTATTCATTTTAACGAACGTATTTTAGAAGAAATTTACTATCCTGCTTTTAAAGCGAGTTTTCAAGAAGCAAAAGCGTGGTCAGTGATGACATCGTATAATTCTTTAAACGGAACACAAGCCACAGCAAATAATGAATTACTAAATAAAAAATTAAAACAAGATTGGGGTTTTGGTGGTTTTGTAATTTCTGATGCTGGCGCAACTGGAGGCGCAAATGTGTTGCATTTTACGGCTAAAAACTATGCTGAATCTACCAAACAAGCTATTGAAGGTGGATTGGATGTTATTTTTCAAACCTCCTATAATCACTATCCTTTATTTTTTGAAGCTTTTGAAAAAGGAATGATTGACAAAAAAGCCGTTAATGAAGCTGTAAGACGTGTTTTATTTGCCAAATTTAAATTAGGACTGTTTGAAAATCCATATGTAAATATTAACGATTTAGAAAAAAACAATAGCGTTGCCAACAATAAAGGTTTGGCAAAAAAAGCTGCTTTAGAAACTATTGTTTTATTGAAAAACGAAGGGCAAATACTTCCTCTTAAAAAAAATCTAAAATCGATTGCAGTTATTGGTCCTGATGCAAATAAAGCAAGATTGGGCGGTTATTCTGGCCCAGGAAACAATCCTGTTAGTATTTTAGAAGGCATCAAAAACAAAGTCGGAAAGACTGTAAACATTCAATATGCAAAAGGAACAGCACGAACTATTAACGATTTTATTGCTATTCCGAAAAGTAATTTATATCATTTAAAAGAAGGTAAAAAAGTAGCGGGTTTACAAGCCGATTATTTTAACAATATTACTTTAAAAGGCACACCTGCTTTATCTAGAATTGATGAGAATATCGATTTTAGATGGACGCTGTTTTCGCCAGAACAACATACCATTAACTACGATTTTTACGCGGCTAGATGGCAAGGAAAATTAATAGCTTCAGAAACTGGTAAAATTGATATTGGCATTAAAGGCGATGATGGATACAGATTATACATCAACAATAAAATAATTATTGATAATTGGAAAAAACAAACTGTACAGCAAATTACAAAATCATATCAATTTGAAAAAGGAAAATCATATGATATTAAAGTGGAATTTTATGAAACAACTGGCAATGTTTGGTTTCAGTTACTTTGGAATGCTGGCATCAAAAATAATAAAGAACAAGAAATTGCAAAAGCGGTTTCAATAGCAAAAAAAGCCGAAATTGCCATTGTTTGTGTTGGTATTGAAGAAGGCGAATTTAGAGATCGAGCGTATTTAAATTTACCTGGTTATCAAGAAAAACTGATTCAAGAAGTTGCAAAAACAGGTACTCCAACTATTGTTGTTTTAGTTGGTGGAAGTGCCATTACTATGCAAAATTGGTTGCAAAATGTAGCTGCAATACTTGATGTTTGGTATTCTGGAGATGAAGGCGGAAACGCAATTGCAGATGTTCTTTTTGGTGATTATAATCCTGCAGGAAGATTGCCCGTAACATTTCCTATTGATGTTGCTCAAGTTCCTTTATTTTACAATCATAAACCTACAGGAAGAGGTGACGATTATGTAAATCTTTCTGGAAAACCTTTATTTCCTTTCGGTTTTGGATTGAGTTACACGTCTTTTGAATACAGTAATATACAATTTGATAAAAACACCATTAATGCATCAGAAAATACAAACATAAAATTCAATCTAAAAAATACAGGTAATTTTGATGGTGATGAAGTGGTGCAATTATATATTAAAGATGAATTTGCTTCGGTTGCAAGACCAGTTATGGAGTTAAAAGGCTTTAAAAGAATACACCTTAAAAAAGGGGAGACTAAAGAAGTTCAATTTAAAATTACTCCAGAACTATTAACCATGTTGAATAAAAAAATGGAACGTGTGGTAGAACCTGGTACTTTTAGAATTATGATTGGAGCCTCATCAAACGATATTCGCCTGCGAAAAATTTTAACAGTTCAATAGTTTATAAAAAACTACCCCTTAAATTTCATTCCTAAATGCACTACTTTTTTAGTTTCAAAAAAAGGTTCATCAAAATAATTGGGTAAATCATAAATGGTTGCAGAAGTATAGATTTTTAATTCTTCAGATAAATCTCCACCTTTTAAATACAAAATTCCATTTTTTAAATCGTGGTTTTGTTTTTTTGCTATTTTACCTTTGGTCCATCTTACAAAAGTTTCCATTTGCGCAACTGCTCTACTTATAATAAAATCGAAGGTATCTTTTACCTCCTCTACTCTACCATTTGTCGTTTTTACGTTTTCCAAACCTAAACCTTCAACAACTCCATCTACAACCTTTATCTTTTTACCAATAGAATCTACCAAATGAAATTGAGTTTCTGGGAATAAAATTGCTAACGGAATTCCAGGAAAACCACCACCTGTCCCAACATCTAATATTTTTGCTCCAGGTTTAAACTGCATCACTTTTGCAATTCCCAAAGAGTGCAAAACGTGTCTTAAATACAACTCATCTATATCTTTTCTAGAAACTACGTTTATTTTTAAATTCCAATCTTGATACAACTCTTGCAATTTAGAAAATTGTTCAATTTGTTTTTCTGATAAATTTTTAAAATACTTGTGTATAATTTCCATCAATAGATAATTTTAAGATGCAAAAATAGTTATAGTTAACAAACAATTAGTCACAAAAACTGACGTTTATCATAAAAAGCAAATTCAAAATCATTATTTTTGTAAATTAATATTAAATTACTGAATGAAAACAATAAATTTCTCTAGAGTAGACAAAGCAAAATTCTTTAGAACTCTAAATAAAAGAGTAAATACATATTTTAAAGAAAATAAAATTAAAAGAACAGGAAACTGGAAATTATACACCAAAGCAATTTTGATGTTCTCACTTTTCTTAGTGCCTTTTATTTTGATATTAACCATTTCTATACCTCAATGGGTTATGATACTTTTAATGGTTATTACAGGAATTGGTATGGCTGGTGTTGGTATGAATGTAATGCATGATAGCAATCATGAATCATTGTCCAGTAAAAAATGGGTAAATGAATTAATGGGTAGTAGTATTTATATTCTTGCCGGAAATGTATACAATTGGAAAGTGCAACATAATGTTTTACACCATACATTTACCAATGTAAAAGATCATGATGAAGATATAGATGCAGGCAGAATCATTCGTTTTTCTCAACACTCTAAATGGCTACCAATTCATAAAATTCAGAAATATTATTCTATTTTTTTATATGGATTATTAACAATTAATTGGGCAATTACTACAGATATTAAACAAATGCGAAGTTATTTAAAGCGTAAATTATCTTATGGTAAATTTCCTAATCCTGCTACAGAATGGACAAAATTAGTCATTTCTAAACTTGTCTATTACTCAATTTGGGTAGTATTACCAATTCTAATTTTAGACATTGCTTGGTGGAAAGTTTTAATTGGATATTTTGTAATGCATTATACTGCAGGTATGATTTTAAGTTTGGTTTTTCAATTGGCACATATTGTACCAAATACAGAAATGCCAGTTCCTGATAAAGATGGTAATTTAGAGCACACTTGGGCAGTCCATCAATTATATACAAC